>JBGPAV010000035.1:0-8648 GCA_041480925.1 Bathyarchaeia archaeon
CACTATGTGGAACGACTATTCCAGCGTCCAATACTCCTTTCAACGTGGCGAAGATTCTTGCGCCCTTCGAAGGGGCATGCAATCCGATGTCAAGAATTGCTTCCTTGATTCCCTTTGCCTTCGCTTTCAAACCGCACAAGAGCCCAGTTAAGTAGGCGGCGGACACGTTTCCCCTGGCAACCTTCCAACCAAAATCTTTCAACTCGCGGCTGTGCGCCGAAACTAACACGTTATCTCCTTCTGGTTTCGCGATGGCTATCTGAGCGCTTATGTTTTTGAGAGTGCTACGGACTACCAGTCTGAGTTTTCCAGAAAGTATGAGACCCTTTCTTGCTTTGTAATCAGTCTTTCCTTCTTTTCTTCGCCTGTATGGAGCGCAGTAGCGTGAACCCTTAGCCATTTACCGTTTCCTCCAGAGTTCATGCGCCTTCAAGTAACGTTCCATGTCTGCTACTGAAGTGAACCTTCCGCTGCCAGCCATTCTGTATAGTCCTTGGTATGCGGTTTCAGCTATAATCTTCTTGGCTTTCAACTCGCGAAGTCTCTTTCTTAGTGCGCGGATTTTGCTCATCCACGCTTCCTTCTGGGAGACTCTGGCTCGCGGTCCGCCAGTTCGGCTTCCTGGTCCGCTTCGCAATCCTTCTTTTCTCTTTGCATGAAGAATTCGTGCTCTCGCGCGGCTTACTCCTTTTTCTGGTCGCGCGTTGATCACGCCTTCATGAATTAGTTTCTTGATTTCTTCCCGTGTTATCGCTGATTCAGCGTCGTCGGTTCTTTCAGGGTTTATCCAAACGCGGTTTTGACCCACTTTCAGAATCTGCGCGGCTAGGCGCCTTTGGCTTTTCAGATCAGTCATTGCTTTTCGGTCCTCTTTTTACGTTTTGCCGGTTTTCCCTCAGCCTTCTTGGACTCTTCAGGCTCTTCTTTGATTTCTTCTTTCTCCTCAAGTTTCTCTTGGGCTGACTCTTCTTCCTCTTTGGCGGTTTTCTTCGTTTCTTTGACGTTCAAAACTCTTACTCGTTTCTTTTTTGCTTCGGCGAGAATTCTAGCCTTTTTCCTCTTGCCAACTGTATGTGCAATACGTATGGCCTGAACCTTGGGATTTATGGTTTTGAGGTCTTCAATCGTGTAGACTAGTACTTCCTGATACCCAGATGGATGGATTCCTCTAGTTGACTTTGGACTCCTGTACCCAATTCCGGCGCCAGGCGGCCAGCCATCATATTTCAATCTAGTCTTGTGATCCAAGCCGCGAGGTCTGCGCCAATTCTCCTTGAGCCGCACATACCGCCAGCTCTCAGGCCTGACAAAATTTGGCTTTCTCTGCCTCAGTCGTCTTTTCAGACGCAAACTCTTACCAGAAACCCTTGTGCCTTGCTCGGTCATCATTCCATTCCCTCAGTTCGTTCATATACGTACAAACCGTCTAAGAATATTCTCGGATCTTTCCGTTTAACTTTGGTTGCTTGCTCAATGTTGGCGGCTGTCTGGCTGACACTTTCCAAGTCGAGATCTTGAATGATTATGTCTTCAGGCAGAATCTTGACTTTCGTGTTGCCCATTATCTTAGCTTTTCTCGGGCTACGTTCTCCTGTAAAGTTTTCAATCAAAACCTTCTTGTCTTGGACTTTAACGGTTATCGGAAAGTGAGAGAAGACTACCTTAAGCTTGTATGTGAAACCTTTTTTCACTCCTGTTATCATATTCTGCACATGTGAATAGATTGTTCCCACAAGTGAGGCTTCTTTCTTTCGTGGCCATTCAGCCCAAATGCGGAGGGTTTTATCATTGAGCCCCATTGAAATGGGAGCATGGCTGAAATCGCGGGTCAATGTTCCTTTTGCTCCTTTTACAGTTATTTTTAGTCCGTCCAATGTCGCTTCAACATCATCTGGAATTTGAATGGTTCTTGAGACTTCTATTGCCCGCATTAAAAGACCTCTCTGCCTAGTATACGAACGCTAGCAGCTTTCCTCCGAGGCGTTTTTCTTTTGCTTCTTTGTGAGACAGTACTCCTCTGGATGTTGAAACAACTATTGTGCCCACTTCTCTCGATGGCAGGATCTTCTTTTCCCATTCTTCAAATCCGTCTATTTTCACTGAGTAGCGTGGTCTAACGGCTCCACACTTGTTTATTCTTCCCAAGAGCTGAACTTTGAACTTTCCTGAACGACCATCATCCACAAATTCGAACTCTCCGATGTAGCCGTTCAACTGTATGATCCTTAAGACTCTGCCCAGAAGTTTGGACGCAGGACTAATTATGCATTCGCGTCTGTTGCGCATCTCGTTGTTTATTATTGTAGTCAGACCGTTCGCCAATGTATCCATCGTTTTTTTCCTCATTACTCATATTTTTTGAATCCAAGCTTCTTGGCTACTTCCCTAAAGCATTGCCGACATAAATATAAATTGTAACGTCGAATAATTGGGCCATAAGAACCGCATCTGCTGCATGGTCTGGATCCTTTGCCGAATTTTCTTTCTTTCTTAGGTTTTTGCTTGCCCATAAGCCAGTCCTCTTATACGATTTCAACTCCCAAAGTGTCCTTGATGTACACCATGGACTCTTCTGGCGTCAGAAGATGCCTTGAACCGATCTTCGCTTTTTCCCTTCTTTTGTTCTTTACGCGATAGCCAGGACGAATCATTGCTACGTTAACGTCCATTCCAAAGATGCCTATGTCAGGGTCGTATTTCACGCCTTGAATCTCAATATGTTCTTTTATTCCAAAGGAGAAGCTTCCATTTTTGTCGAAGCTTTTTCCAGATATCTTTCTGTCGACAACTGTAAGGACTTTGTTGAGAAAGTCTATGGCGTTCTGCCTTCTAAGAGTGACCACGCAAGCTATTGGTTCGCCTTTCCTGATTCCGAATTCTCTTATACTTTGCTTGGCTTTTCTCTTGCATGGAACGTGATCTGTTATCTCTTTCAGGACTTTTGCTGCTTTCTCAAGAGGTTCACCAGATTTTCCGATGCAGAGGTTGACGACAACCTTTTCTATTTCTGGCTTCAGCATCGGGTGGTCTTCCCACTTTTTGCGGATCTCGTCTTCAGACATTCTAGGCGACCTCCGGTAATGATATTAGTGATTGGGTTTCGCCTGTGGCGAAAACAAAGTCTAGAATCGTCTGGTAACGGTTGCCTTTCTCGTCTTCAATTGTTGCCAGGGCGCTTCTTCGCTTTTTGCCAGACGCTTTTTCGATTTCAACTATCTTTCCACACTTTCCAATGTTCTTTCCGCCTGTGATTATCGCAAAATCCTTTTCCTTCATTTTCACGGTTTCAAGGATTTGCTTGTCTGGGAGGCTGATCTTCACTGTGTCAAGAGTTTCGTGGGCATCTTCCTGCGGATTTTTTGGATCAGCTGCTTTTACAAGTACATTTGAGCCGTCGTGAAGACTGACCTGAATATTTCCCTTCTTTATCACTCTCTTGTTTTCTATTCTGCAAAGCTTGAAGCTGGCCTCTTCTTTCTCAATTGGTTGAAGCATGAGGCCTTTTGCAGAGGGCAGTACGCGAAAGCTCTTGTTCACATCAGGTATTGAGATAACATCAGCCAAACCTACAGGAAAATCATCTTCGCGCCGCACATTTCCGTCAACATGTATTCTTCCTTGCGAAACTATTGTTTTAGCTTCTTTTCTTGTCTTTGCAAATCCGAGATAATCGCGTAACACCACTGCTAATGGTAAGCAGTTTTCACTTGTGTGCGGCCCGCATGAGGGCTTTACGACCCAAGTGTACTCCTTCTTGTGAATTTGCCAAAATCTTGGTGCTGGTTTACGCTTCAGACCTGTGGATGCTCCTTTTCTTCCCAACTTTAGGCTCCTCCTTCAGATTTCTTTGTCGTCTTTCTTTTTGTTCTCGGCTTTTTCGGTTTTTCTTCTTCTTTCTCTGTCTTTTCCTTCTCAGTTTTGGCTGCAGCGGGCTTGGCTGTCTTTCTTTTTGCTGTTCTTGGCTTTTTCTCCTTTGGTTTTTCGGTTACCTTTGGTTTTTCCTCTGTAATTTCTGGTTTGGTTTCAATAACTGGTTTTAACGGTTTTTCAGGCGCAATTTCTGCCTTTTCTACGGTTGTTTTCTTGCGTTCCAAGATTTTCTTTCGCCACTTGTCATCAAGATTCAAGTTTGTTATCATTACTTTGGAAGGATGAACAGGCACAAAGACTGCGGTGCCGTCAACTTTTTCACGCGTTAACCCTTCAACATATATTCGGTATTTCCTGCGATCTACTCGTGTGATCTTTCCCTCGAATCCTTTGTGGTCTCCTCGCATAATGCGAACTGTGTCGCCGCTTCTCACAGGGATGGCTTTCACCTTGTGGGATTTCATTAGTTGCGGTGACAATGGCGCACCAAAAAACTTGTAGCGAATGTGATCTGGTGCTTGGAAGAGCATTTTTCTCTGTTTCGTTGGCTTCGTTATCGGTTTCAATGCTTGCATTCCCCATTCCCTTCGCTTACACGATTATGCTAGAAGCACTTGCTATTCTTGGCCATCTTTCTGCAGCCTCTTTTGCCACGGGTCCGCGTATTTCTGAACCTCTCATTTCTCCTTCCGGGGTGATTATCACTGCTGCATTATCCTCAAACTGAACCCATACGCCATCGACTCTTCTGTAGGGTCTTCTTTGTCTCACGATAATTCCTTGGAACATTTTCTTCCTCATGTCAGGGGTTCCTTGTCTGACGGAAAGAGTTATTTTGTCACCCACCGCAGCTGAGGGATAACGCCTCAACCTTCCTTTGTATCCATGGACTTGCACGAGTCGAAGAATCCTAGCGCCACTATTGTCAGCGCATTTCAACATTGAGCCAGGATTCAATCCTCTAGCGATCTTCGGCCCCTGTGCGGCCATTCCTTTTGTGCCAGACCCTCTCTGCTTCGCTTTAGCCGCCACTTCACTTCTCCTCCAGCTTCTCAACAACGACAAATGAAACAGTCTTGCTTAGAGGGCGACACTCGGCAATGGTGACACGATCGCCTTCTTGTGCATCAATACATGGAGAGTTGTGTGAAGGAATACGACTACGTCTTCTTTCATACTTCATGAATTTTGAGACATATTGAAGGTAGTTACGCTCAACTACAACTGTCTTATCCATCTTTGCGCTTACAACAACACCTTCAAGTATGCGACCACGAACTGGAAGTTCTCCGTGGAACGGGCAGTTTCTGTCTTCACATGTTTTCTTTGGTTTCTTGAATGTAAGCGACATTACCATAATCTCCTGATACTCTTCTTCAAACGGTCTTCAGGTCTTCCAACGAGCAATTTGCCGTCGATTTCGACCGTTGTGCCATCGTCAAATTTGAAATGAAAAAGGCCAGATTCTTTTTCAATACTCTTTCTCTCGCCCTTAGTCAATATTGTGAACGTGTTCCGTGTTTCATCTATTACTTTACCAGAAATCCGCTCATAACCAGAATGCCTACTCTCAGCGATTTTTGCCTCCGCCCCGATAAACTCATGGCGAACTATGTTGGGCTTTACTTTCACTGTTTTTTCTTCTCCCTCTTCTTCTCTTTTCTTTTCTCTTTTTGTTCTTCTTTCGGCTTCTCTTTTTGCTTCTTCTTGACAAGTCCAAGTTTCTCTTCGTTTTCCACAGTCAAGATCTGGGCTATGGTCTTGCGGAGTCCTTTTACTCTTGCGGGATTTTCTACAGTTCCGCCGGCTCCAATCATTGTTTTCAGTCTTACAAGTTCTGTTCTCAGTTCGCCAAGTTTTTTGTCCCTTTCTTCGGAGGACATGTCACGGATTTCCTTGAGGCGCAGTATCGGCATTTATTTGGCGTCCTCCTGTTCTTTGTCACCTTCGGAGTCTGCAGCTTGTTCAGCCTTTTCGGTTTCAGCTTTGGCTTCTTCTATTGGCGGTGCCCCAGTTTTCTCTTCCAATGGCTCCTCTTCTTCCTTCGGGATCGCTGTAGCTATTTTGATTTTGTCAGGGAACTGCGCATCTGGAGGCATTATCCTGACTCTTATGCCAAACATTCCTGGTTTCATCTGAACATGAACCACTGCTTTTCGCAGATACCTTAGCGCAGGTTCACCGCATTTCTGCAGGTAACCGCCTTTGAATTTCTCATATCTTGCTCTCTCAGTCCTCAGTTTACCGCTTATGACAATCTCCGCGCCTAGGGCTCCAGCTTCCATTATCTGGTTCAGAGCCCAGAAACCTGCGCGTCTAAAATGCACGCCTCTCTGAAGGGCTGAGGCAAGTTTTGTACCAACAACATAAGCGTTCAATTCTGGAATCTCGATTTCAGAAACAGAAATCTGTGGGTTTGGAACCTGAAACTTTTCCTCCAAAACACTTGCAAGCTCTCTTATTGTCTCGCCGCCTCTACCTATTACAAGGCCAGGGCGCATTGCATAAATCACGATGTGCGTGCCAAGTGGAGTTTTGGATATGTTTACGCCGCCGTATCCTGCTCTTTCAAGCTTGTTCTGCAGAAATTCATCAATCTCCGTCTTCTTTATAGATTCAACAACAAAGTGTTTGACGATGGACACTATGCTTCTCCTCCAGTCTCCGGCTTCTCTTCCAATGCTACTTCGATGTGGCATAGGATCTCATATTTTGGTGTGGCTCTTCCTTGCGCTCTTGGCTTGAATCGTTTCATTTTCATTCCTTGCGATGCAGCCGCATGAATAATGCGGAGTCTGTCCGTGTCCAAGCCTTTGTTCTCTGCGTTGGCTTCTGCGCCTTCAAGCAGTTTAAGAACATATTTAGCGGTCTTGACTGGATATTTTCCTACAAAGGCTTTTTCCAGCCCATGTCGGTGACCAACTTTCTTCGTGAACCTCTTGTACGGAACTGGTTTCTTCTTGGCCATGACATCTCGAAGGTACTGCTTTGCCTTGTTAAGCATCATTCCTTTGACCGTTCTGCATACCTCTCGAGCGTGTTTATGGGATACTCTAATCTCTCGTGCACTTGCCTTCACGGTTTTTTCCGGATCCAGTTCTTCCTCTGTAATGGAGTATCCCCATTTTGGCACTGTATACTCTCTCCAACTGTGCAAGTGAACAGCAACAAGGCGATTTATATGGCTTTCCGTTATGTCGAATGCTTTCAGCATGCTCCGCTTTTCTTAGTAAACTCCATTTCGCGTTAAGCAAGTTTCCACGTAATTCTATCGTACGAATTTGAGAACTTGCAAAAAGAATCGCCCTCGGTGACATTTATGTGCCTTGTGCCAAGAGCGTTATGTCTCATACTTAGCCGTATTCTTCTGTTTGGCTTTTTGCTGGTAAAACAACAGAACTATTCCGCCTAAAGCAAGCACTACGCCTAATATCTGCAATTTCTCGAATCTTTCTCCAAGGAACATTGACGAAAAAAGGCTTGCTGACAGAGGTTCTATGACTGAAAGCACACTTCCCTTTGAAGATTCAACATACTTGAGCGCGTGTGAAAAGAGAAGATATGCCGTGAGAGAAGGAACCCATGCTATTACTAAAATGAGCACCCAAAGCTGCTGAGAATAGAATGCCATTTTGGGAAATGAAAGAAAAAGCACAGGAGTCAAAGCTATTGCACCTATACCGTCACCATAGAGCAGCAGTGTCCAGTTTGTGTAACGGTTCCGCAGTTTCTTTGTCAGAACAAAGTAAAGGGCAAACAAAACGCTTGTCAAAATTCAAAAAGCAAATCCAGATATTCCTAGACTAAGCCACGATGATTCATAAGCTCTTACAACCAGCACAGAGCCAAGAAACGCCAAGATTATGGCAAATACGGTTGTGAAAGTGATCTTTTCTCTGAGAAAGACTGCAGCATATATCGTGACGAAAGCAGGATACGTGTAGAAAAGAACAGCAGCCGTCGTCGGTGTGGTAAAATCAACAGTGAAGAAATAGGCTATTCTTTGAAAGGCGACTGCAAGAATCCCGAAAATCAAGAGCAAAGGCAAATCCTTTCTCTCAACTTTAAGAAGCTCTCTCTTGAACAGGGCTATTGGAATCAACATTGTGCCTGCTGAGATGAGGATTCTTAACGTCGTCAACGTCACTGGGTCAATGCCGTATCCGAAAGCCACAGTTCCAAAAACGCCCATCGTTCCCCATATTATTGACGCGGCAACTATCAGAATGTATCCGTATGCTTCTTTCATGGTTAGCGAGTGAGGAGTTGTAGCTTTTATGATTGATTGACTTGAACTGGTGTTTACGATGCGTTTATGTTTAGCTTTTCGCGTTAGGGTATTCATAACCAAAAAGGGCAGGGTACGGGTTTGGCCTCTAGTTATGAACACATCACGATGTTACATGGTGCAGGCGGAAGAGTCATGCACGATTTGGTTAGGGATCATGTCGTGAAGTATTTTGGTGGAGCAAGCAAGATAGATGTCCCGCTTGAAGCCATGGATGATGCAGCCGTCATCGGAGACGTAGCTCTCAAGAGCGACTCTCACGTGGTTAAGCCTATTTTCTTTCCAGGGGGAGACATCGGGCGTCTAGCAGTTTCAGGCACTGTAAATGATCTTGCGGCTGTAGGTGCTGAGCCCTATGCTCTAACGTGTGGGCTTATTTTGGAAGAAGGCTTGCCTATAGCAGATCTTGACAGGATCCTGCACAGCATGAAACAGACGTGCAAGGAAGCCTATGTGAACATTGTCACTGGTGACACCAAAGTTGTCGAGA
>JBGPAV010000036.1:0-8397 GCA_041480925.1 Bathyarchaeia archaeon
TCTCCAGACGTTTGATCATTCTGCTGACAGTGGGCTGTGAGCACCCGACTGCTTTAGCTAGCTCTCGATCACTCCTGCGACTGTTCCTGATAAGTTCGGCGATCAGTTTCCGTTCAAGCTCTTTCATAATCGTCGCCACCAACTCTACTAGTCGTTATTTTATTTAATGTTTCATTTGAAATTTAAACTATTTGCATAAAAACCCAGACAGCCCAACGGCGCAAGGCTCGCATTCAATGTAGTCTGCCAATCTTGCCAGATTTAACGTTCGTAAAGAACAGTAAGACACTAGGGAAAAATCAACATTTCGAAATCGGCGTCTTAAGGCAAGCTTCGCTGTAACCGAATTCCTAATTGAACGAAGTTGAGAATCTTTAGAAAGAATCCGAGTGTTTATGAGTATTCTCTGAATGTGTGGCTGCACTTCGTGCAACGCAGGAACTGTGTTGACGATTCGTCTGCGCCTCTGGTCTGTACTTGCCAAACGTATGCTGTGTTGTTGCCGCATTTCGGACACTCGATTCTAACGGTTGGCAACGTTCGCAGCTTCTGTTCTTCTTTGCTTATTACAGCCACAAGCTGCTTGGGGTCGGGCTGTGCGGTCTCGGCGAGTTTTGGTTCAGTTTCCCTTTCAGGTGCTTTCTTTTTGTAGCCACATTTTAGGCAGGCCATAACTAGTGTTGCGGCTTTGCCTTCTTTTCCTTTTTTTGGAACAAGACGAGTTCCGCATTTGGGACAAAATTCCATACGCGTTTTTCTCCGTTGTCCGTTTGTTTTCCCTTAGCATAGTCTCTTTTAAACCTTTTCTTGCATCAATAATTATTCCCGCTAACCGTGTCACGACTGATGCCGGAAGCAATCAAATGTGCCACGCGTAACGCTTCAGGAACGTCGCTTCTTGTGGATGTTTTTTGAAGAATCTCGCGGGCTTCTTCCTCGCAGATGCCGCTGATTTGCATGTATATTTTTGCCCTATTGTTTCTAGTGCTTACTTCGAACATTTCTCCTGTGCCTCTGATTGCTTTCCACCGTTTCTCGCTGCAAGGAAGATTCTTCAATGCCTTTCTGATATCTTTGAAATTCGGTATCTCTCGAGTAACCGCGATAACAGGAAGACCGGTCTCCTCATACAGCTTCTTTATGTCAACCACGTTGAAGCCTGCACAAGTCACACCGTTCAGCAATATCACCCTAAGCTGCTTATAGTGAGGCGAAGCTGTGATCATCGAGACGATCTTGTCTGTTGCATCCAAACCATCCACTTCAACCTTCGTGCTTATCACTCCATCGAGCCAGTAGCCACCACGAAAAACCACTCCAACTACTGTTGCAAGACCTTCCACATGCGGGGTGAACGCCCCGTCATCGATTCCCAAAACCCGAATCTCGGGCTTAATGGCGCGAAACCTCTTGAAAGACAAAGAAGCACCTCGAACCGTCAGAAGACATTGCGGGATATAGGCTTATAAAGCGTGCAGAAACCAGTAGAAACATGCTCTCAGAAATGATCATTGCGGGCATTCTCTTGACATGCATGATCTGTTTCTTCGCAGTAAACCTTCACAACATCCTGAGAAAACACAAAACGGAAGAGGACACGCAACCACATGCAGAAGTTGAACAACCATCAAGCGTGATCTTAGCAATTACCGGTTTCGGAACCCTGACATACTTCATCGAGACCATCGTTTACATTATCCTGATTTTCGCTAACCTCATTTCCTCACCGATCCTTTCATCGTTTCTTCACTATGATTTTCCATTCACATTCTACACTCAAGCAGCAGGGATAATATTGACTCTAGCCGGTTACGCACTCTTCATTTGGAGCGTCATAGCCAGAGGTAGATACGCGACCTCTTGGGCAATGCAAAATACTCACAAGCTTGTGACATGGGGGCCGTACAGATTTGTCCGTCACCCTTCGTACCTAGCTTACTTCCTGCTGTTCACAGGACTACTTGCAATGTGGCCAAATTTTCTCACAATTGTTCCGCTAGTAGCAATCCCTAGCTACGTAAAAGCAACAGACAGAGAAGAAAAACTCCTAGAAGCACGTTTCGGCAACGAATATAGAGAGTATCGTAAGAAAACGGGAAGATTCTTCCCGAGATTTTCAAAGAAGAGTGACGTGTCTTGAAAACTAAGAGCAAAGCATATCATTTTATAGCTACTTACACAAGCTTGACTGCGGTTCTGACAGATCACAATTTGGCAGCTCTTGGAGATGCCTTCGTTAACTTCGTCTACTCTTTAGCATTATCGAACAGGACAGGGAAAGCTGCTGGTGCGAAGGTTAAGGGCACATTGCTTGCTGAGGCTCTTAGAAGAGCCGAGTTGAGGAAGCATATGCCTTCAAGGATGACTACTCATAAGCTTGCTGATGCTGCGGAGGCTCTTCTGGTTTATGCATGGCTGCACGGCTGCGTTACGATAGAGGAGAGCGTAGCGACGCTTGAAGAAGACTCTGATTCCATTGAAGGCTTGACACAGTTGCTGAAGAAAGCGAAGAACAGAATTAAGCTTTCTTGAGGGCTTTCTCGAACTCTTTTCCAAATTCCTTGTTCAGTTCCCGCGCTCTGTCCGCAGCCTGTTTCAGCACGTCTTCAGGCTTTGTTTTGCCTTTTGTTCTCACATAAATCATGGCGATAGGGAACATGGGGTGCGGAACATCATAACCAGCCAGATCGACACCTGCTTCTTCCAGAATCCGCTTCTGTAGCAAGTTGCAGAGAGTGTGGCCTACGCCTTCAATTTCCAGCTTGAGCTCGTCTGGAGCCCTTTTTAACACCTTGACTTTCATTAACGCATTCTCCCTTTTAATGCCTAAATCAGGTCTTTGCCGTAATCTGCAGTAGCTTTGCGTTCTTCGATTCTTCCGCATTTTGGACAATGCATGCCCTGTCTTCTAGGTTCCAGAGTGCCTCCGCAGTTTGAACAGAACGCGTAAACCACGCCGAAATCCCTGTCCTTTGTAGATAGGTGATAGACTTGATTTTTATCGCTGATCACTCTTGCTCTCACTATGTCTCCTGCTTTGCAGACATCGCGCATCGAATCCACATAGCGGATGTTTGCGTCTGACACGTGTAGAACGCCCACGAAGACGTTTGAAATTTGCTTGTCGCCAATCTGGAAGATGCGCACGCTCACGCTGTCGGATTGGCCTCCAGCCACTTGCCCCATAACGATACTGCCTACTTTGGGGATAAGCGCCTGTCGGCCGACTTGATGAACTGAAACGCGTCTAGTTGCAAGATCAAGCAAAGTACGACCAACCACTTTGGAGTAGATAACGCCGTCCTTGACAAACGTTCCAGCGTCAGGAACGAATTCTTCAATAACACCGAGACGCTCGCCTGGCAAAACCAACTGCCCTGTCTTTTGCTCAACTGACTTTGAACCCATATGCCTAACCTTTACCCTTTTCAGACGTCAATCCATTCAGCTAAGTACAGATGCAATATGAGATGTGAACATTCGCTAAATGAACCTATCTATTTCTTCCGACGCCTCTCAATAAACCTTTTGATTATGTTCTGCGAACAGGCAACTTCAGGCTGCTCTAATTCCTTGCCTATCGTCCCTTCAAAACGTACAAATCCACGACAAATTCATGTCTCTTTCTAGTGTGAAAGGCAAACATACGCGGCACTGTCATGATCAAAGCATAAACAGCCTTCACCTTGCCACCATGCGTCTCTACATAGCTTTTCAGAAAAGGCGACGGCTCAACCGGCAACACTCCTTCTGAAGTGGTTTTCAGCTTTCTGAGAAAAGCCTCATCGTCATGCACGCTTTTATGAAGCGAATAGACAGCATGGCCAGCTTCCAAGGCTTTCTCTAGAAACTTTCTGTCAGCCTGCCTCGTCTGTATACCATATGGAGGGTTTTGGATAACTGTATCGAAACTCCCTCGAATGACATCCAAACTGCCTGCAACCCACTGTACCTTGTCGTCTAGATCCAGTTGTATCGAGTTCTCAGAAGCCACATTTACAGCAACTCTGTCAACATCCAAGCCAACAACATCTTTTGCGCCAAGAAAAGCTGCACCCAACGCAAGTCTTCCGGTGCCACATCCTAGATCCAAGACCCTCTTATTCACGATGTCATCGTTCATGTATGCGGCAATGTAGAGCATCGTTGCAGCTACGTTAGCAGGTATTGTATACTGTTCGAGGTCAGGTCTGGGCGAGGGATGAAGTTTGACATGCGAAAGCAGAATTTCCAAGTCTAGCTTTCGAACAATCCTCTTCTGCATAGCTCTTCCCAGGACAAATCGCCAACGGCGACCAAAACCTCGTTCACGGATAAGACTGGTTTCCTGAATCTTTCATAATCCTCAACTGATAAGCGGGGACAAGCAGTATTCACGTAAGCTTCTATTGAAGGAAACTCGGCGAGAGCTTCTGATGTGACCTCGTTGACGGCAAACAGGTATGCGCTTTTTCCTTTCTCTTCAAGTTTCTTTTTAATCTGCATGGCTTGCTCCAGCTTCCTTTGTCCCGGCTTCAGCCCTATCAGCACCGCGAAAGTCTTTGCGTTTGTGGCTTCCTGAACGCTACTCCATCGTTGTCTCAGAACCTTTTCAGCTTCACCATTCACCGAAAAAGCTCTGCCTTCGTAGGGGTCGACAGCGATTGTCGGCTTGCCTGTAGACAATGCTACGCCCAACGCGTGAAACATTCCGCCGCCTATAAAAAGAAATGCGTCGATGTCCTTTGCAATGGACTGGGCGTTACTGTAGTCGCATCCAATCACTTGCCCAGGGTAGCCTAATCTTCCTGCGTCGCCTATCACAACTGCTTTTGCTTTTCGAACAAGCATCTCCCTAACGGCGTCAAGCGTTTGAACATGTTGAACCGTTGTGGCCAAGCCTATTTTATGCCATTTTTCAATCAGAGGCAAAGCCTTCTCAACGGTTTCAAGTACGTTTACGGTTGCTCTGGCTTCAATGTATATTGTTGGAACTCGCTCGTACTTCAGCAACTTTGCATGTCCGTAATGGATGATCAGGTCAACTCCCAAGTTTTCAGCTTCTTCAGTTGCCAAATCGCATGCGCCGTAGCAAGGATCTGCGGCAACTATGGACAGGGCTCCTGTCTTTTCGATGATCTTTGCCAAACGTGGAGCTTCGGGCTTCAAGCCTTCTGGAAGCTGCAATAGGACACGCTTTGCTCCGGTTTTGAGAATTTCTTGCTTCACTCTTTCTTCTTCAAAATCAAAGTCTCTCATGTGGACACCACCACGGCTACATGAGTTACAAGTGTCAAAAAAAAGGAAAAAGGGTATAAGATAAAGAAGGCTATTCAAGAGCCCATTCTAAGTCTTGCTTTGACTTCTGAGTTGGTCGACGAAGCGCTCTTTCATGCTGCGCCGCAAGCTCTTCCAGCATGATCTTGCGTTCTATGCTCGCCACGAGCCTCTTGGTAGCAATGACCGCGTCGTTGTTCACAGAAATGCTGTCGATACCGGCACGCACGAGAAACTCGGCGAAATCAGGCAAGTTGGATGGGCCTTCCCCGCAGATTGAAACGGTGACATCGTTCTCATGGGCAACTCTGATCAGGTGGCCGAGTATTCTCTGAACTGCTGGATCTCTCTCGTCGAAGTAACCCATCTGGCCAAGACGTTCTGAGTCTCTGTCAATCATGAGTATGCCTTGTGTCATGTCGTTTGAGCCGATGGAGAAACCGTCACATAGTTTCGAGAACTCGTCAGCAAGTATAGCTATTGACGGGGTTTCAGCCATAAACCACACTTTGAAGTCTTTTGATCTTTCCAAACCTTCCTCACGTATGATTTCCAAGACTTTCTTTGCTTCCCATACTGTGCGCACGACAGGCAGCATGACCCAGACGTTTTTGAGGCCCCATTCTTTGCGGCATTTTCTTATCGCTTGACATTCAAGACGGTAAGCTTTCTCGTACCATTCGCTTATGTAGCGGCTGCAACCTCTCCAACCGAGCATTGGGTTGGCTTCAACTATCTCGTATTTTTCGCCGCCTTTGAGTTCGCGGTACTCGTTTGTCTTGAAGTCGCTGAAGCGCACGATAACAGGGCGTGGTTGTATGGCTCTCGCCACGGTCGCTATTCCTTCAGCCAGTTTATCAACAAAAACTTGTGATCGCCCAGTTTCTACGAAAGACATTGGATGTTCGCCTATGTAGCTAGCCAAAATGAACTCCATACGCATTAGACCAATGCCTTCAAAAGGCAGATCTTTATATTCTTCAACCTTCTCGGGGACACCGAGGTTCATGTAAATCTTCGTCGCCGTCACTGGCACAGACTGAAATATTCCGCTTGAAACTGCAGCGCCTGTAACGGTGGTTCCTGCCGCAGATGATAGCTGCTCCCGCAGAGCCTGCATGGCTCCTTCGTAGACTATGCCGCTTCTGGAATCAACGGTGTATTCTGTTCCAGTAACCATCAGTTTTGTAGCATTCTCTGTTCCAACGACACAAGCAATCCCTAGCTCGCGGCTGACAATAGCGGCATGGCAGGTCACTCCGCCCTTGTCAGTGACTATTGCGCCTGCAAGCTTCATGAATGGAACAAAGTCAGGATTGGTCATTTCAGTAACCAGAATGTCACCCTTTTGCATGACCTTCGCTGCTTCTTCAGGGTTAGTCACAACCTTTGCTTTGCCTACTCCGAAACCTCTCTTTCCAGCAGCAATTCCCCTGACAGCAACTTTCAATGTTTCTGCAGGCTTCTCAATTTCAGCTTTCATCGGTGCTTCGGCAAGCTTCTGGCTCCAAACTGTTTCGGGCCTTGACTGCACTATGAACAGGTTTCCTGGAAAGGCGAGGTCTCTGTCAATCGCCCACTCAATGTCCTGTGCTTTCCCATAATGCTGCTCGATGCGCTTTGCCATTTCTGCAAGCCTAAGAATCTCATCATCGCTTATACATGGCTGCTCCTGCTTGTCAACTGGAACTTCCACGTGAACAGTTTTGCCTGTGTTCGGATCCCGAATGTATTGGATAGTTTTCTTAGCCAAACGACGATCAGTAATCTTCAAGGCTTTCTTATCGACAACGAAATCATCAGGCGTAACAGCGCCTGAAACGACGGCTTCGCCTAGGCCATGGTTGCCTTCAATGACTATTTGATTTCCATCACCAGTTACAGGGTTTATTGTGAACATGACACCTGCTACCCGAGAATTCACCATTTTCTGGACGCCAACGCTAATGAAGACTTTTTCATGGGCAAAGCCTTTCTCTGTGCGATAAAAGATTGCTCGTGGTGTGAAAAGGCTTGACCAACATTTGACGGTTGCTTCAATGACTTCGTCTGGGCCTCTGATGTTCAGAAAGGTTTCCTGCTGTCCGGCAAAAGAGGCATCAGCCAAATCCTCTGCTGTTGCGCTTGACCTTACAGCGACGAAAACGTCGTTCACGCCGATTCGCTTACACATTTCTGCGTATGCGGATCTGGCAGCGTTTTCAATATCCTTAGGCATCGGTGTCGCTTCTACAAGCCCGCGAATTTTTTTGGAAGCAATCTCGAACTGCTTCGGATCATTCGGATTGGTAACTGTTTCCTTTATTATTTCGTAAATCTTTGACGCTATTCCCGTCTCTTCGATGAATCGCTTGTACGAAAAAGCGGTAATCGCAAAACCAGGCGGAACAGGTATGCCTGCGCTCGTCATCTCACCCAGATTAGCGTTCTTTCCACCTACAGAGGGGATGTCAGTTTTTCTAAGAGATTCAAACCATAAGACCAAATCTCTACGCATTTCAGACAACTGCTTTCGCCTCTTCACTCTGCAATTTCTCAACGACTATTCTGCATGGAATCGGCAGTTTGGAACTTCCACGCTTCAAAGCCAACTTGGCATGTTCAACGCCAGCTGCATTCACGTTTACAACAATAATCGGCTGGTAAGCTTTAACTCGCGCCGCTGTACCAATCGGCTTTCCAAATGATGCTCGCATACCTTGCTGAAGACGGTCAGCATGCGCTCCGAAGATCATCTTGTTCTCTCTGAGAATCGTGTGCGGATAAGGCAGAACATCTAAGCGGTAGTTGTTGACAAGCTTAGCCATTAAAATCCTGTTTGAAGCTATGCGCGCAGCTTCCAACGAATTGTGACGAATCTGGGCTGCCTCCAACGCAATAAGTCTTGCCTCATATTCGAACTTGGCTCTCGTGTCTCCCATCGTGAAACGAGTTATCTTTGACGGTGGAAAGCCTTTAACGAACTCTCTTCGCGTGTACGCTTGGCCTTTGACGGCTCTATAATTCTTAGCACGCAATTTTTATTCCCTCTCAGCATACCAGTGCCGCAATATTTAAACGTGTTTTGACGAGCGCAGATCATATTTCCATCAGTATTGATTTACTTTCTGGCCCAGAAATACATATCTAGACTCCACATAA
>JBGPAV010000037.1:0-8386 GCA_041480925.1 Bathyarchaeia archaeon
TCTAAATACTCGCTTAGCCGTCTCTGTAATGTTCAGGTGAAACTCGGCGCCCAAGCCAGCTTTCAGCACGTCGTCTTCCGTGAGAAGCTTGTAGTTCATGCCATAATTCAAATCATCATCATTGCTTCCGATAAGCAGCAGACGGAAAATGTCAAGTCCAGCCTGTTTTCCTCCATATGAACTCATGTACTGCTTGTTGTATGGCCACAGCGCTTCTTGGCTTGGTTCACCTTTCTCCAGAGCTTCAACCACTGTCTTTCCCGCAAGATGCCCGCTGAGCATTGATGGACCAATTCCGCCGCCATGTATGGGGTTCACTAAGCTTGCGGCGTCCCCAAGAATGGCTACACCGTTTCCAACCATGTTGTCTAAAGGTCTTCTTGTTGGATCATACCATGCGCCCCCATTCAGCAACAGCGATCCTTCGAACAAAGGTCTAGCCAAGATATGCTCGTAGAATCGATTTTTGGGGTTGGGAAACTTGCCTCTCATACAGATGCCCAAGCCAGCGTTCACTCTGGCTCCACTCTTTGGAAAGATCCATGTGTAGCCGCCAGGCGTCACTTTCTGATTTAGGTAAATCTCGCAGTATTTTGACTCTTCAGACTCTTGTTTCAGCTGGCGGATCTCACGGTAGCATGCTTCAACATCCTCATTGGCCACTTCATTCTCAATTCCAAACTCAGCTGGAAGCTTCTTACGAATAACACCCATGAAACCGCTGGCATCAAGGACGACTTTGCTTTCAAGCTTAAAGTTCTCGCCAGTCTTCGAGCTTTTAGCGACTATACCACATGCATAATCCTTCTCAAACATCGGCTCTAGGCACTGCGTCAAATCAAGAAGCTCTGCGCCACAGTCCAATGCCTTGTTAAGTAGCCACTGCCCAAAAAATCGCCTGTTTAAAATGTAACCTACAAAATCTTCATGAGCAATAGTAAAAACTGTCTCGCAATTTGGCGAATAAATCCTGATGCCTTCAATCCTCTTCTCCAATTCGCCGCCTTGAGGCTTCTCCAAGCCCAGTTCCTTAAGATGATGTTCGCCCAAGGCATCTCCGCAAATTTTCTCACCAATTGCTTCCCGACGTTTGGCTTCAACTATGCAAACCTTCAGTCCAGCGGCAGCCGTTGTCTTGGCCGCCAGACAGCCAGCTGTTCCAGCGCCTACGATCACAACATCATATTTCATGTTGGTTTTCACCTTGAAACGTGTGTGATATATTTTCTACACTCTGTTGTACAAGTAAACCCTTATAAATCATAAAGTAACCCGCACTACACTAGGTGTAAACCAACGGACCAAAAACTGACTCTTGTCAGTGAGCTACGTAAACTAGTCGAATCACGTTTGGAACGAACATTGAAAGGAATAGAAGAAACCCTCCAATGCATTATCGAAAAACAAGAGATAAGCCTTGAAGACCTCAAACGGAACATTCAGAGTCTAGAAGAAAGCTTCACCCTGCTCAGCCAAAAATGGAGCCTAGAAATACTCTACACCCTCTTCTTGAAAAACACAATAAACTTTAGCCAGATGAAGAAAACACTTGGAGTAAACTCCCGCACCCTCTCAAACAAACTCAAAAGCCTCAAACGATACGACTACATCGAAAGAACTGTCAAAACGGAACCGCCCCTGAGAGTAGAATACAAGCTCACAGCAAAAGGAAAAAACATAGTGCTTCTCGCGGTACCTCTGCTCTACTACTCAAGCAGCACAGTTTCAACAGAAAAACCCAAACCTAAAATCATCCCTGCAACCAACCACCATCTTGAGTGAACTGCAAATATGAATTACTAATTCATAACCAATTAATATATTCTGAACCAAACCATGCAACCAACAATATAAAAACAAACAAAAAAAAGGTGAAAAAATTGATGAAAAAAACAACAATCAAAAAAGACATCAACTACACAATCGACCTCACCAAAATAGACGGAGACGGAGCCTTCTCATGCCCTAAATGTGAAACACTCATCTCACCAGACGATGAAACAGAAGACACCTACCAAATCGTACAAACAAAAGTCAAAGACGACGAACTCGCAGAACTAATACTCACATGCAAAAAATGCGGAAGCACAATGAAACTCACAGGCTTCATGGCACAACCAGCTGTCTAGCCTAGACAGCTTCCAATTTCCAAAACCTAGTCTTCTTCCCAAAGCTTCCTACCGATCGCCCAAAATACAAACCACAAGATCACACCATAGAAAACTCCATTAAACAAAGCACTCAGAAACCCCAAATACTCGCTTATCCAAGACTTCGCAAGACCAGTGAAGATGTTGGCTGGAAACATTGGGACAGGGATTAAGAAAGACGCAACGGCGAAAAGGGCAAAGAATACCAATAAAATGGGCTTCCCGTTCACCACGCACACCTCACTTGATTTGACATCTCGCACCCTCTGAAGGCTAGGATGAAACGACTCTCAAACTCTAATAAGTCTTATTGTTTACTAGTCCAACAAAGATACACTTCTAGAATATCGGCGAAACTGGAAAGATGCAAAGCACAAAGATCGCTATCAGGCCAAATGTGGCAAGCTTTCTACTTGTAGACAGCGGTGAAACATCATCCAATGGTCCAGGGTGTTTATACAACGACATTAGAAGAACCAAGATTCCCATAGGATAGAAGCCTACGAGGAACAGGTAAAGAATTGACACGGCAGATAAGCCAAGTCTTACCTTTTCACCTGCCAACGATCTCGCCACGTGACCACCATCAAGCATGGCCGCAGGCAACAAGTTGAGCATTGTAACAACGATTCCTACCCAACCAGCAAATGCAACAGGATGCAATAATAAATCCTCACCAGCCCCCGAAATAGGCATCACGCCCAGTCCCTGCAACAACGGCATCAACAAATACCAAAGCAATGGTGTTTGAATATAATTTGTACCCGGAACTGTAGGTGTAGGAATCACTAGAGTCAAACCTACGATGCTTGCGATCACAGCTATTACAAAACCTGCGATCGGCCCGTCTGCACCTACATCAAACAATGCGTCCTTGTTGGGAGGGAGAGACTTTTGCATAATTACTGCGCCGAATGTTCCGAAAGGTGGCGGTCCAGGAATAAAATATGGTGGAGTGGCAGCCATACCCTTCTTGTTAGCAGTTAGTTTGTGACCCATTTCATGTGTACCCAACACAGCCAACATAGTTACCGTGAATGATGCCCCGCCAAGAAACGGATCTATGACGCTGGGAGAAAGCATGTAACCCGTTACAAAAGTAGTGGCGATTGTTGCAAAGAACAAGACCCAGTTCACCAAGACGTTGCTAGGCTTAACAGCAGGCTTCGAAATGACTTTAAGAACTAGCCGACCATCCATTTTGCGCAGAATAGCGATGAGATTCATCGGTTCCAATGCTTTAATAACTCGCAGAAACTGCTCCTTTGTCTCTTGAGGCTGTTTAAGATAGTATGTGGGAACCGCGTGTTCAATCAGAGACTCTTCTACTTGAAACTCAGCTGATACTGTCGCGGTTACTTTTTCGAAGTCGCTCTGAGGAAAGACAGGCATCTCGTCCGCTGCTGTTGATCCACTCATGGTGCTTTATCCTTTCGTTTTGATCTGCAATAGAAGCGCAGGAGATACAAAAGGCTATTGGAATTTTATTGTTCCTGTTCGAATTCCGAGTCGCTAAAAATCGTTTAATAAGCGTTTAAAGACAAGCCTAGCACAAGGTCAGCAGACGTGAATATAGCGAACCAAGATGCCGATCGAGAAGCCGACCGCTCGCTGTAAACACGCTTGGAAGGAGACAGACGTTTGAAGATCGGAATACTTTATAGTCACCTGAAAGAACTGGGCGGAGCCGAAAGAGTAATCTTGAAGCAAGTGGACATGTTCCGGAAACAGGGACATGAGGCTGACTGCTATTTTGCATACGTAGACAAAAACCTCCGCAAAGAATCAGCCAATCCTCACTGCTACACAAAAAGCTACTTTAACTCACTAATCCCAAACAACCCGCTGACAAGAATAATACTCTCAATACCATTAGCGCCATTAACTCTACCCGCCATTACCGATGAAGAAGTTTTGATTTGCCATGGATATGGACCGGCGCCATGGATAGGTTATCTCAACAAGAAAATTAGAGGAACGAGTTATATCAGCTACATACATTCGCCGCCACGATTTCTCTACCTGAATCCGGCAGAGAGGGCATTGTGGAGATCCAATGACGTGCGTGAAACGATTTTCAAGCTTAGTAGAATCACAGGCCCGGCCCTCAAAGAAATAGACTACCGCAGCGTAGTCAACTCGGACATAGTCCTAGCGAACAGTCATTTCACAGCCAAAAGAATTCGCAATATATATGGAATAGATGCTGGCGTCTGCTATCCACCTGTTGATATTGAAACATTTAACATCCTCGAAGAACCAGTGATCAAGGAGCTCAGAAAAAGCTTCGGCTGGCCTCTCATTTTGTCAACAGGAAGAATCGTCGCTGTAAAACGGTGGGAATGGCTCATGGAAATCATGAGTTATATTGCCAGAGACTTCCCATCAGCTATGCTTGCCATCACAGGCGAGATTTCGAAAGAGAACGACAAATATATAAACAAACTTCTGAAGACGGCCAAAAAACTGAATATAGAGAAAAACATCAAATTTTTAGGGTTCAAATCCCAACATGAACTCGTAGAACTTTATAATGTTGCAGATGCTTACGTCTATTCTGTTCCAAGAGAAGACTTCGGACTCGGTCCAGTTGAAGCCATGGCCTGTGGAACCCCTTCAGTTGTATGGAACGACGGCGGTGGACCTTGCGAGACAGTGATTGACGGCAGAACAGGATTCAAGGCAAAACCATACGATACCGAAGATTTTGCAGAGAAAACAATGAAAACAGTGGAAATTGACAGGGAAGAAATCGCCTGCAAGACACGCGTCTTTGTTGAAGAGAATTTCTCTAGTGAAAAACACATGAAGATTCTGGAAGAGACGATCCGGAAATTGAGATGATGCTCAAAGAAAAGGACGTACAGACGCAACAAGAATCACTCTCCCATACAGAACTGTCACAATCAAGAGAGAAGAAGCAATCCCTTAGAGTCTTGGCGATTTTCTTTCACCCATCTACAGCGGTAACCGCGATGGGTGGAGCAGAAAGAAGATTCGTCAGAACTTTGCGGTATTTCTGCAAACGAAAAAACATCGAGTTCACAGTTCTGGAATCAAGCCCCAGTCTCTTGGCAAATAGTGATACTGCTTGTGGAAAACATACGCTATCCACGAATTTTCATGGAAAGGGGTGGCTGAGCACATATTTGGGATGGATTCTTTGGACGGCCAAAGCATCTGTCAAAAGCATTGTCCTTGCACTCCATTCAAGACCTGACGCTATCTTTGTGCCAAACAACACGCTGCCAAATCTGGCTTCAGGTTACTTTGCCAGCCTAATCTTGAGACTGCCGCTGTACGTTGTTGCTCATCACATCGACATTCCACCGACTAGAGCTCCTGATGAGCAGAAACCTTCAATCTATGAATGTTACAGGAGCATAAGATACAGCATGTCAGTTGCACTGGCAAAAACTTTCGCCTATCACGTCACGCTTTCATTTCTGAAGAAAGCAAAGGGAATAATAACTGTTTCAAACTTCACCGCTAGAGCATTAAGAATGAACAATGTTTCCAAGCCTAAAATCATTGTCAGCGGAAATGCAGTTGACTTTGAAAGCATCACAAACGCCACTGACGACGTTAGCAAGATATATGATGGCATCTTTGTCGGCAGAATAGCTAAAGAAAAGGGGATCTTCGATTTGCTGGAAGTGTGGAGAGAAATCGCTAAAGTCAGAAAACGTGCAAAGCTTCTACTTGCAGGAAGTGGCTTGGAACTCCAGCAGATTAGAGAAGAGATTACTAGAACAGGGTTAAAGGATAAAGCTCTTCTTCATGGACCATGCACAGATCAAGAACTGTACAAGTTGCTATCATCCAGCAGAGTCTTCATCTTTCCAAGTCTTTTTGAAGGTTGGGGAATAGCCGTTGCCGAAGCCTTAGCATGTGGCTTGCCAGTGGTAGCCTATGATATTCCAGCGTTAAGAGAAATCTTCGGGAGCTGCAAAAGCGTATTCCTTGTTCCAGCAAGAAATTCAGAAAGCATGGCCTCAACTGTTCTGGACATTCTTGACATAAGCGAAAAAGATAGATGTGAACTTGGGCGCTTTTCGAAAGAATACGCAAAGCAGTTCAGTTGGCAGAAAATCGCTGAAAAAGACCTAGAAATACTACCATATTATTGATAAGGCTCATTCGCTTTGCTTTTTGATAGCAACTGGGATTGCTTTACAAAAAAAGAGAGAAAGGATGGGAAAAGATTTCCCGTTTACGGGTCGTGTGGTGTTTTCTCGCTTATTGTGCCAAGGCGCTCGAGAATCGTTACTTGTGGGTTATGGTTGTCATAGGTATAGTTTGGCGGCATCGGATTTACGGTGACTTCGTAATCTTCGTTTTGGTTATAGTCTAGGCGAATGATTAGTGTTGTTACTCCGCGGTTCTCTGTCTGCAAGTAGTATATTCCGTATTCATGGAACCACTTGCATGTGTAGTAGGTGTCGTCGCCGCTCCAGCCGTGGATCAGGAATCCAACTGTTCCGTTGATATCCTTGTAGGTGGTGATCACGCCTATTCCAGTGTTTGTGGATCCTGATTGGAATTGGCCGTTGCTGTAATAGCGTTGTCCAAGATAGCCGCTGATTCTGGTGTCGTTCCAGCATGTCGTAGCGAAGATCACGTCGCTCAGCAGCATGCCTGGCATGCCTCCGTATATCTGTATGGCTTGAGAGTATTCGTTGAAGTATTCGCTCATCAAGTTAGCTGATGGACCTGCGACTGTGATTATGCTCGAACTTGTTACTGGATACCTTGTGCACCAGTCGTCAACGAGGTGGAGTCTGCCAATGCTGTCGTAGATGTTGGTCCATGCTGGTCCTGAGGGTCGCCAAGTTGTGTAAGTCTTGTTCGCAAGCAGAATTGGCACGTTGGTGCCCCACATGTCTTTCATGTCAAGGCCTCCGTTGCCGATTTCCACTTGCTTGTCCTTGAAGGCCGCTGAAACCAACGCTGCACCAATTGAGTCGATTGTACGCGAATGATTGCCTACGGCTACCCATTCGTAACGTCCCATTAGCTCTTTCGTCAACGCAGCTCCTGCAATCGTATAGTTGGCAGTAACTCCATAGGCGCTGCCCGTAGAGTATAACGAGTGGTTGGCGCTAACAAGGATACTACCACTTATGTGGACATATTCGTATCCTGTCGACCGGCTGTTGGGTGGGTTGACTTTGTACATAATGCTCATGTTTCCGTTGAAGGTGAAGTTCTGCATGTTCGAAACTGGACTCACTGAAGCCGCGCCGAAATACGTCACGTTGTACACTGTGACGTTTCCTCCTCCATACGGAATCAACATGTTAACCGTTATGTTCAAGTCTTCGTTGTTCGTCAAGATCTGACCAGCACTGGGGTAGACGCTCGCGTTTGTCATGAACACGAATTCGTCATATAATATTGAGAGCTGCTGAGTCACACCGAGCGGGTCTACCCATTCAGTGTAGTTTGTGGCAACAGGGTTCGGCACGATAGTTCCTCTCGTTACGTTCGTGACTGGTGTCAAAGTGGCATTTCCAAGTGAAAGACTTCCGCCATAGTAGTTCGCAATGTCTGAGTGCGTGTACGAGATCGTGCAATTCGTGGAGTAGAGCATCTTGATTATTGAGCCTGCAGCGGGAACTGAGGCTGCGCGTATGGTGATGTTTCCGTATCCAGTTGAGTTGACGTAGAGTTCATAGGGTTCGTTTACCGAAAGCGCTGCACTTAATGGATATCGTACTGATCTTGCAGGTAACTTGACAGCGCCTCCCCATTCTACTCGTTCAGTGGAGTTGCAGTACGTGTCCCACTGCGAAGCGTATGTCACTGGCCGTTCCGAGAGAACAATAGTCAGGTTTGTTCCAGCGTCAGCATCTGTTTTTTCCTGTGTCGTCACGGTGTGGAAGTCAACCCATCTTCGGGTATCCTGATGCACTGCCCCGTAAAGATCATATGGGTTGAAAATCTCCTCAAGCTGATACCTGGTTTCACGATCAATAATGTTGCTGCCTTGGCTCCTCTTTGCATCGTCACCAATCCAGTTGTCAGTCAGACCATAAACTGTGACTCCTCTGAATTGTCGGTCGAAGATTCGCCAGTAGCTTTCGTGGCCTTCAATTCCTGTTGCGTTGGTTCTGGTTTTGGTCAGTACGAAGTCCCACTCTCCTATTAGGTAGGGAGACATAAATGGTTCAATTGTCGTGTCGACTGCACTTTCATTCTGCATTAGGGACTTCCACCATTTGTCTTGATAACCA
>JBGPAV010000038.1:0-8317 GCA_041480925.1 Bathyarchaeia archaeon
AATCATGGCGCTTGAACGCTTAGGCTCTTCACTTTATGATGCTATACGTAAAGTTTTCAAAGCCCCCATCATAGATGAGGCAGCAGTCAAAGAACTTGTGCACGACATACAGAAGGCTCTTCTCCAATCAGACGTAAACGTCAAAATCGTGCTCGAAATCTCCAAACGCATCGAAGAACGCGCACTAAAAGAAAACGTGCCGCCTGGTGTTTCAAGACGCGAACACATAATCAAAGTAGTCTACGAAGAACTGACCCGCTTCTTGGGCGACAAGCCTGTCCCAATAAGATTTGAACCAGGCAAAAGAAAAATCATCATGCTAGTAGGCATACAAGGCTCAGGCAAAACCACCAACGGAGCCAAAATCGCCCGATACTTCCAGAAAAGAGGCGTAAAACCCGCCTTAATCTGCGCTGACACTTTTCGACCAGGAGCATATGCACAGCTCCAGCAGCTTGCAAACAGAATCAATGTTCCCATATACGGAAACCCAGCCGCAAAAGACCCCCTCAAAGTAGTCAACGAAGGATTGAAACAGTTTACCGACAAGGACATGATAATCGTCGACACCTCAGGTCGCCATAAAGAAGAACAAGAACTCATCAAAGAGATGAAAATGCTGGAAAAGAGCATTAAGCCTGATGAGGTCATGCTAGTCATAGATGGAACGATCGGGCAGCAAGCGCTAGCACAAGCCAAAGCCTTCAACGAAGCCACACCGATTGGCTCGATATTTGTAACTAAACTTGACGGCTCAGCCCGAGGCGGTGGCGCCCTCTCAGCAGTAGCAGCGACAGGAGCGCCTATAAAATTCATTGGCACAGGCGAAAAGGTCGAAGACATAGAAGCCTTCATCCCCTCACGATTCGTCGGCAGACTCTTAGGCATGGGCGACTTGGAAACTTTGCTTGACAAGGTCCGCGAAGCTGAAGTCAAAATCCCGGAAAAGAAAGCCAAAGCCATCCTGAGCGGCAAATTCACTCTGACCGATATGTATGCACAGTTTGAAGCCATGAAAAGCATGGGCACCTTCAAGAAGCTTCTGAAGATGCTTCCAGGAATGTCATACAAGATCCCGGAAGAAATGCTTAACACGGCTGAGGGAAGACTTGAAAAATGGCGCGTAATGATCCAGTCCATGACGCTGCAAGAGAGAGAAAACCCGAAAATCTTCAACTCATCTAGAATGAAGCGAGTGGCTAGAGGCTCAGGAACCAACGAGAAAGAAGTAAAGGAACTCCTGAAGCAATATGTCATGATGCGTCGCATGCTCAAAACTTTGAGAAGAAAGAAGAAACTTCCCTTTTTCGGAAAAGGCATGCCTTTCAACATTGACAAAGCCTGAACAGGCATTGAGGAACAACTGGAATGGGTATTCTGAAAAAAGCTTTGAACATGCTAGAGAAACACCCTCTGTGCGATCACTGTCTGGGAAGACAGTTCGCTCTGCTTGGCCACGGTATCGAAAACGACGAAAGAGGAAAAGCGATAAAACTTGTCCTAACACTCAAAGCGCACGTAACAGCCGCCAAGAACAAGGACAGCGTGAAGGCACTCAAAGTCTTGGCTTTGAATGGCTTTTCAAAACCAGCCCTACAGCTTCTGCAGAAAATGAAAAAACGTGTTCCGAAAAAGAGCCTAGCGCATTGTTTTCTCTGCGAAGACAAATTCGGAAACATCGGAGCTACAGTCAAGCAAGCGTTGACCCTTCTCGTGGCTTATGAATACACGACTTTTCTCGTAGGCATCGAGTTGCCCACTGAAGTTGAGGAACGCGAGGACGAATTCAAGGCCACGTTTGAAGTAAACCATGGAGAGAATCTGCGCAACGAGTTTGGAAGGTTGATAGGAAAGAAGATAGCTGAAGCCAACGGAAAATCTGTTGATTTTTTGAAACCAGAAATTGTTGTGCTCGTCAACCCTTATGTTGAGACAGTCAAGCTTCAAGTGAACCCTCTCTTCGCTTCAGGACGTTACAGGAAACTGGTGCGAGACATACCTCAATCAAAATGGTTCTGCTCCAGTTGTCGAGGTAAGGGCTGCAAGAAATGCGGTTGGACCGGGAAAATGTATCCTGAATCAGTAGAAGAGATAATCGGCAAACCTTTCTTAGACGCTACAGGCGGCGAAGAATCGTCATTCCACGCGTCAGGAAGAGAAGACATAGATGCTCGCATGCTCGGAACAGGAAGACCCTTCGTAATAGAAATAGCAAAACCCAAGAAACGGTTCCTGAACCTCGAAGAGCTTAGAGCAGCTGTAAATGCTTTCGGCGAAGGCAAGGTTCAGGTATCAAAGCTTCGGATTGCAGACAGAGACAGAGTCAGATATTTGAAGAAAGGCGAATCAACGCAAAAAGAATACCGCGTTCTCATAGAATTCGAGAAGAAAATCACGGCAAAAGACCTCCACATGTTGAAAGAGAAGCTCACAAACCTCAAAATCAGCCAGAGAACTCCCATCCGCGTCATGCATAGACGTGCTGATCTCACGCGGGAAAAGTACATATACGACGTGAACATTAAGAAGTTGAAACCAAAAAAGGCTGAAATGAAAATCCGCTGTCAAGGAGGGCTCTATGTTAAAGAGCTGGTGACCGGAGATGAAGGAAGAACAACACCTAGCGTCTCAGAAATTCTCAAAAACAAAGCGAAGCCTATAACACTTGATGTTTTGAACGTTATTATGGGAGACTGAAGAGGTGGAAAAACGAGAGGGTCAAAGGGCTTCCGTGCAGGAACACGTCGTCTATTAACAAAAGAGCCCAGAACACACGGCAAGCTGAGCCTAAGCAAACTACTGCACGAGTACCAACCTGGTGACCGCGTAATAGTCAGGCTAGAACCCAGCGTCCAGAAAGGCATGCCTCACAGACGCTTCCACGGTAAAGTAGCCATAGTCTTGGCAAAACGAGGGCGAAGTTACGTCATAAGTGTTCCTCAGGGAGATGCAGTCAAAGAGATAATCGTTAGACCTGAACACTTAGAACCAATCAAAAGTGATTAAGAAATGTCGAAAGCAAGCGTAACAGAAAGAAAATTGACTCTTCCTGAAGTAAAAAAACTAATAGACTCCATGGGCGAAGAAAATCTGGATCAGCTACAGCGACGCACTCTTGACTATGTTTCGAAATTCACCAAGTCTGAAGAGGATGCAGCTGTAAAGCTCGTTCAGAAACTTGCCACAGACTTCGGTGTGGAACAAGACGAAGCAGTTCAAATTGTCAACTGCATGCCCAAGAGCATTGACGAGTTGAGAGTTTTCTTGGCCAGCGGACGCAAAATCATCGATCCATCAGTGCTGAAGGCAATAGTTGCACTCCTCGATGAGCATCGAAAATTGAAATGAGTCGTGCGATTTAGCAATTATTTTTTAAGCAATGACCACCTAAATAGAGGAGAAAATGACAATGATGGAGAAGCGATACGAAGAGTACGCTTATGTTCTAGACTTCCTTCCCCACGGCCGCCCAGGCGTACGCCCCCAAGGAAGAGCCGGCTACCGAGCGGGAGCCTTAGTCCAGCTCGTAGGCGAAGAATTCTTCACATTACTTGAGGCTTTGGTAAAAGACGGCGTCATGGTAAAAGCACACGACCATGTCTACGTCGGAAAAGAACCACGCGAAGAAATCACTTACATCATCGGACGAATCAGCTACGAGGAGCTGACTGCCGCGGCAAAAATGGAGCTTCCAACCGTTATAAGCAGGATAGTACTCGCACGTGAAAAACGGTTCATCAACTTCTTCAACAACGCTAGAGCCATAACGCCACGAATGCACGCACTTGAACTCATTCCAGGAATAGGAAAGAAGTACATGTGGCAGGTCATAAACGAACGTGAAAGAAAATCATTCGAAAATTATGATGACTTGCAAAAACGCACTGAGCTTCCTAACCCAGTCAAGCTTGTGACCAAGAGAATTATGGAAGAGCTTTCAGGCGACAGTAAGTATCGCTTGTTCACGCGAACACAGTAACTGGTTTAGCTGTCCACTGGGGTATTATGAGCCTCCTCGAAAGAACGAAGCTTCTACTTCGAACACACCGAATCTCTCCGAACAAGCTTATGGGACAAAACTTCATGATTGATTCATCAATATTCCAAAGCCTTGTTGATTACGCTACACTTGACAAGAACGATGTGGCCTTAGATATTGGCGCAGGCTTCGGCTTCCTAACTCAATTCTTGGCACAAAGATGCAAGAAAGTCATAGCAGTGGAAGCCGATGGCAAGCTTGCAAGCATTTTGCACGAGCAATTCAAAGGCAACTCAGTGATCAAGATAGTTCAGGGCAACGTGCTTCGAACGCAAATTCCAGAATTTAACAAGATTGTCGCAATTCCTCCATACCAGATTTCATCTCACTTGGTCCTATGGCTCTTCAAACAAAGATTCGATTGTGCAGTTGCGATCTTTCAGAAGGAGTTTGCAGAGCGGCTCATAGCCCCCGTTGGAAGCGGCTCTTATGGAGTGCTGACAGTTCTCACTTATTTTAATTCGCACTGTGAACTGCTTGATGAAGTTCCGAAAGACCGATTTTACCCGCAACCAAAGGTTGACTCTGCAATCATCCGGTTACAACCGAAACAGCCACCGTTTAACATAAGAAACGAAAAAATTTTCGCAAAGCTCGTGAAATCGCTCTTCACCCAGCGTAACAGAAAAGTCAGAAATGCTATCATGCCTTTCTTGAAAGGAATAATCGCGATGAGCCCTGAAAAGACTGCACAGATCGTCGCTACACTTCCATTCCGTGACAAACGAGTGAGAGAGCTAGCCCCAGAGGATTTCGGAGCGCTCGCAAATGCTTTTGCATAAGAGAAAAGTGTTTTTTGCACACAGTGTCTTCAACGTTTGGCCAGACGTGTATGAGCCTGCTGAAGACACGTTTCTTTTCGCAGACAACTTGTCTGTACTGCCTAATAGCAAAATAGCTGACATGGGTACTGGGTGCGGCATATTAGGAATAACCGCTGCAACAAAAACCGCAGAGGTTCTGGCTATAGACATAAATCCTCATGCTGTTGCTTGTGCAAAGGAAAATGCTCGACTTAACGGCGTGGAAGATCGAATGTCGTTTCTTTGTGGGGATCTGTTCTCAGCTTTAGGCGCCTCAGAGACGTTTGATTTGGTTCTTTTCAACGCTCCCTACTTGCCTTCAGAACATGGAGAAGGTCGCGCTTGGATCGAACGCGCGTGGACAGGAGGAATCGATGGCAGACAAGTCATTGACCGATTCATCCTTGAGGCGCCAAAACACTTGAAATCCCAAGGACGAATCTTATTGCTGCAATCATCACTGTCCAATATTGGCAAAACCATTGAGTGCTTCAAGACAAGAAATTTACAAACAAGGATTGTTGCAGAAAGGGATCTTCCATTCTTTGAGTCAGTAGGTCTCGTTGAAGCGAGATGCTAGGCAGATCTGCAAGCAATTCAGCGCATGAAGAAATGAAAACAACATGTAAATGAAATGGCAAGCATTTCTTGCAACGCTAGTTAAGGAGTTTTTGAAGGCGCAACTCGTCCCTAATTGGAAGTCCGCCTATGCCTTTCAACACTTGTCCATGTTTCTCAGCTATTACGTTCGGTTTTACCTCAACAATTTGAAATCCGATGGTTTGATAAAACGCTAAGGCAGGCAGATCATCATTCGAAGTTGAGACAAGAAGTTTTCTTTTTCTCATTTTCTTGGCAACAGTTTCAACTTTCGTGACTAGTTTTCGCCCAAGACCTGATCCTTGGTATTTGGGTAGTATGCCGAGAGCTACGATAATGATGGAATCGTCTGTCTCGGTGAAGGCTGCGAATCCGATTACTTTGTCTCTGACTTTGGCTACAAAGGCAGGTAATTCTGCTATAGTGAGTTTTTGGTCAAAGGTTACCTGTTCTTGTTCGCCCCAGAATTGCTGGACAAGCTCTCTTATCGTGTTTCTTTCAGCATTTGTTTTCAACTTGTCAATCTTTGCATTCAAGCTGCTGTCTTTCACACATGAGAAGCATAGTGTTCTTAGCTTGGCGTGTTCTCCGCAGAGCATTTTTCCGCAAACACTGCACTTGTAAACCGCGGCTGTCTCACAGTGTTCGCACTTCATCGTTGTTCCCTTTCTTTTAGTTTACAGTGTCGAAAAGCTATATAACACAAGGCTTCAGTATTGCTAGAAAAAGCTCTAAGAGGTTAGGACAATGTGCGTAATAGGTAAGGACAAGCTCAAGCAGCTTATTGATAATTACCAATGCATATACCCGCATGACTACAACCTGTTGGACGGAGACGGCTACATCTTAACCGTCAAAGAAGAAACAACCCTGCACTATCTTGAACACAAAAACCTGATTTCACATGAAATAGTTTTTGTTCTACCTGATAACGTTGCTCACCTTACTGCAAAGAGCAAGTATGGCCGAATGGGTTTGTCCTTCCTTAATGCGGCGAAGGTTCACAGCGGATTTATTGGAAGACTCGCGCTAGAACTTGTAAACCTGAGCAACGACCGTCGCCCAATCACCATCAAGCGTGGAGACCCATTCATGCACATTGAATTCGTAACCAGAGAAGGCGAACCAGCACCTTACAATGGCGAATACCAATTCCAATACCTAAGAGACGAAGAGATGCAAATGTACATTCCCATAATGAAAAAAGTCTTCACAAACTATGATGAACTTGCCAAAGTCTGGTTCAGAAACAAGAGATTAACCTAGAATGCGTGACAGTGCCGTTATGTGACTGGAGAACACTCAAATAACTTGGCAACACAATCTATCCTATGACCCTCTACGAAGTCGTTTTCAAAGTTTCACATGATCGCAACTTTTTAGGCAGGCTCAGAAGAAAAAAGAGAAAGCATCAAGATAATATGAAAACCCGCAGATGCCATATTTTTCTTGAAAACTGCCACTATCGAATCTTGTCCCAAGTTACCAAGAAACTATTTTCTAAAGATGTGAATTTCGCGACCTATCTTGTGCCTTTCCTCCGCGTCAACAAACGATGACGTTTCCGACAATTCCTCGATTCCTCTCTTGTACTCAGCAAAGTCAGCCTTGTCAAATGGGCGAACAATCTGAAACCCAATCGTTTCTGCTTTTTCTTCGATTTTCAAAGTGACAGGCTTTTCAGAGCGCGTCTTAACAAAGGGCGTCACAAGAACCAATTTACCCTTGCTCTTCAACACTTTGTAAGCTCCTTCTAGAAAATCGTAGTACAATGGTCTTAGTCGATCAACAATTTCTTCCGCATAATGTTCTGTTGGCAGATGGCGTAAAGCTGGACCGAGGTCTGGTTCTGTTGCGATGCAATCGACGTTTTCTGCATCAACATGATTGGTTAGTTTACGCGAGTTTCCAAGAAGAACTCTATACTTCACCGTCTTGAGGTCGTACTGATCTCTGATCCATTCAAGATTTTTTTCTGCAGCCTTCACACACCATGGATTATTGTCCAAACCCATTACTTCCGCCCTTGTCAACATGGCTTCTTGAAGAATTGTGCCTACCCCGCAAAATGGATCAAGAAAAGTCTTTCCGGATTGGCAGTCTGACAGGTTTACCATTATTTTGGCTAGTCTAGGCGGTATCGAGAATATTTTACGTTGGACCGGTCTGTCTATGTCTCTCTTCTGAAATTCAAAAGGGTTGTGAACGGCTATTGTTTTTGCCAAGTAAGCTTGTTGCTCGTCTATGCAGAAGAGAATCTCTGCACTGTCTTCGATTAGTTTTTTCTTCAATACTTCAACATGCGTCAACTGAGGCAGTTTCCTCGTCTTAGGCAAACCCATGAACTTGGATCTTATGTCCTCAGAGGCTAGTTCTTTCTTGAAATGAGTGCCTAAGAATCTTTGTATTTCCCAAGAGAAACGCGAGAGGCAATGATTCTCAGAATATATGCTGACTCCAAAAACAATCCTGTTTTCAGGCGCTTCAAATATCTCGTCCACAGGACAATCTGCTGAGAGTTTCGTTTCGATGTTTTCTCGTGCTAGTTTTTCATGGCGAAGAAATGCTTTTTTTAAGGGTTCCAGCGGAATACGTGATCTGATTGTGCCGACTTTGATGATGCCTCCAAGTTTGCCTACAACGTTTTGGTCCAAAACCCTGTTGAAGACGACTGTGAAAAAAGACTTCGAAAATCCGGTTATCCGAAACCCTGTCTCTCTGGTTCTCAGAAATGATACGAGTTCTGCAAGAGATAGTCTCCAGTTCTTTCCGCATATAAACACATAGCTATTTTGCTCTTGGTCAGATGTGCTGGACATGTTGTATCGCTAAGGATTAGATTCGTTAACTGCTACTCTCATAACACTAATATTTA
>JBGPAV010000039.1:0-8293 GCA_041480925.1 Bathyarchaeia archaeon
CAGTTCTGCGGCATTCATCACATAGTAAGACACAGGTTTCAATGTGCCTCTACCAGTGTTCTTTTTGGCAAGTCTGATCATCCAAGAACTTGAATCGATTCCCGTTGTGACGAAACCCTTCTCAGCAAATAGTCTCACCCATTTCCCAGGTCCACATCCAACATCCAATATTTGCGAATTGCTTTTGAGCTTCACGTATTTTTCTATCGCCGAGAAAACAAAGTCTATGCTCTTGTTTTCAGTGTAATGGGCAAGCCAGTTCCTTGCTACTTCTTGCCATTTAGTTATTCTGACATAAGCTTCCTCTTTTGCCTCCTTGGCAACATCGTCCCAATATTTCGTGCAAGCTTTCGCATTCAAGGACGCAGGTTCTCCTTTGGCTTTTTCAGCTTTCTCAGTATTGAATTGTAAATTCGGGATGGTATCAGAAGCATCGTCACAATTGCGACAAAACTGACTGAAGCTATTCTCAGTCCCAAGTCGACGTAAGATTGGCCTGCAAAATAGAGAATCAATTCGAAGTCGCCTGTTTTTTTGATAAAATAACCGTTCACAAGAGAATACGCGGGAAAAGATGAGATTGATTCATCTCCTGCAAGTATCTTCCATAGTGGATTATAGGACTCAGAGAAAACCAAGAAAAAAGGTTTATCAGCATTTACTTTCAATCGATACCTGCACGGATTCTCTTGTATGTACTCGATTAGTACATCAGATCGATTATTGCCGAATAATTGCTCCAAGGGAAGAGAGGTTTCATTTGATTGAAGTGAATACAACAATATCTGACTGACCTCAACTTTTCCTAATGCATCTAATTCTAGTGTATTGTCGTATGTGCTTAGGTTGAACGTTCCCGCATCAAACCATCTATATTCGCTTGAGGTGTTGTGGAGAGAAATCTCTGAAAGCTTTTCTCCTATTTTCACGCGTAGTTTTCCCAATTCCTCATTAGAGTTGGCTCGAACATAGCATTGATAGGTCCCATTGCGAACTAGGGGTAAGGTTGCCCTAGCTTCTGTTTTTTCGTAAACCTCAAATTCGTAGACACTAACAATTTCAAAGCCATCATATTTTGTCACATACAAACGGAGTTTTGATGTCTCCACAGGTTTCTCAAATGAATGCGAACGCTGCATCTCTGTGTTCCCTGTGATATTGACTTGTGTCTCCCAAATGGATTCCTTCCCATTCCAAGTCTGTATCTCATAATCTTCAGCTTTTGCATGCTCAAAAGAGATTTTGACAGACGTTACATCATGTGGATTTGGCCAATTCAATTCAAGCCATTGAGGCAGTTCCTCAAACGGTGTGGAAGCCCATCTTGTAGTATAATCTCCATCAATAGCGTAGCTGTCTTTAAAATGTGTTCTGTCCTCAACCGAGCTAGCATTTGCACTTGCCTGATAGGAAAGGTTCACCTCATTTTCTCTTCGAAGCACGTTACCCTCATAGGGTTGAGGAAACACTAGCCATTTTGACACGTTTGACCCTTCCAGAAAGTCTTCTGGACGAAGAAGACAAATGAGTCGCCCATCAAAAGATCGCAGTTTTCCCAAGTATTCAGCAAATTTTGCTTGAAAGACCGTTTTCTCGGCTATACAAACGGCATCAACATCATTGTAACCGGTGCCATCATTGGATAGCGTGAGGACATGTGAGCCTTCAGAGATTTCTGACACTGGGATTTTGAGCCAACGTAACGTTGTCCAATAGTCTGCTTCAGGTTTGAGCTTCTCCACGAGTTCACCGTCAAGATATAGACTTAACTCGCCTCTGTCAGGAGCGTAAGCTAACCTGATCCATACTTCGTATTCACTGTCTTGTGCAATCGAAAAGGGCATATCAATTTTGCATTTCCCTCTTGTTGTCAATGTATCTTTGCCCAGCATGAATTGGCCTCTGTCCCTCCAAAATGAGGACGTGACCCAATACTTAGTCATGTTTGAACTTGGCACGGCGTAATTTTTAGCCAAAATAAGGTCTCCAAGGTCTTCCATTAAGAGTGGAATTACATCGATGAGACTGCCTCCGTTGGCGAATATGATGGCGTCAGAAAGATTCATCGAGCTGTTTGAGATAAAGGAAAGAGCACTGTTCGAATTCATGAAAAGCATTGCCGTTTCATTAAGTTTGAATGATTCTATTTTGCTCATTATTGGAAGACACTCCAACCCTCCAATCACTATGGCTGAGCTACTGGGAGAGAATATCCGCGGCGTAAAATAGGAGTTCTCCAACACTATTGAACCGTTCTCATCAAAAACTGTGCTAGATCCTTCTTGCCCTAGAACGAACGCTTTAACCTTTTCACTGCTGTAAGAAGGAATTATTACATATTTGTACCCAAAACAGCCGAGAATCTTGAGAAAATCACTAGTTAGATTATTATAGACTAGACTTCTGCGTAGATAATCCACAAAAGCTCTTGAAGAAGGCTCCCAGCCTCCATCTTGAAGAACAGGTTTATCGTGAAAAACAGCACTGTCAAATCCAAGGTCATGAGCCCAACCAATATCAGTCAGCATTCTGCAGAAAGCGAAATCTGTCTCTGCAAAAGGGTCATTCATCCATTCTGAGGGACCCTTATTAATGGTGGCTATTTTGTAGTCACCATTCTGTTCAGCAGTCCAGTAGAAAGCTTGAGTATAGCTTTTTGGAATCTTGTATGTAAGAGCACCGTTGGAAAAGAAGAAGGAACATGAGATCAAACTGCTCAAAAATATTAAGACAATGAATGCGACGCTCGCAAATCGCAGAGCATTTTTGAGGAAACTATGCCACTCACTAAGTAAGCTGAATGAAAACTGAGACTTCTTGAACACTTTTTGTAAGGCTCCGGTGTTAGCACTAGTATACCGATTTGAAAACTGGAGATTCTTGAAAAGCTTCCAACTCATGCTAATAAAGACGGCTACAAAAAACGCATTAGAAAACGCTGTCATCATTTCCCATCTGTTTGGTCTTCTGAAAACAGCAAAGTAGGGAACGTTGAACCAAGCCCAAGTGAATAAAGAACCCAATGGAGGATTTGGACCTTTTGATATAAAAACAGAGATTATCCCTGCTACTAAGAAGAACACAGTGTATCTGTCTCTTCGGACCAAAATAGTTGAATAAGATATCAAGAAAACAAGAAGAAGCAAATCTTGAACAGGGAAATCAAGCGGCCCAAAGCCTTTGCGAACATCCAGCACATTAATGTACCCGCCCTCTTCAGTCGCACCCAGTGTAAATGCCTCAGTCAGATTGGTTGCGCCAAAGGACTTAGCTTCCTCTATCTGATATTTGTACTCCTCAGAAAGAAAGTAGGCTTTCACACCGGTGAAGAATGGAATCGTGTAAAAAGCGGTCAGAAGAGCAGTGATTAGACCACAAATTAACAAGAACTTCAGCAGCCTCTTGCCTCTGTTTCTGAATCTTGCGTTTTTGTCTGGGTATAGAAGGTAGGTAGCGATAAACACAAGAAGAAACAAGCCATAGATCACAACAGCGTTTGCATGAAAACCAGACACAAAAACAGCCATAGCTATTGCTGATATCAGTATGCCCTTGGTCCGACCATTTTTGAGAGCACGATCAACAAAAAGAAACAACAAGGGCGCAAACGAATAACTGAAATTCAGGTCGACATGTCCTTCGGTGATTTGCGAGAAATGCCACGGGTTCAATGTATACACCAACGCAGCGCCAAAACCAGCTAAATCGCTATGCGTGTAGCTATATGCAAACACATACATCGAGAACCCCGCTAAAAGGAAGGAAATAATCATAAAAGCTTCTATAGTTTGAACTGGTTCAGGAAAGACAAAATGCGTGAGCATGAAGAACATGTCAATCAGATTCACGCCTTCTACAAAGCCAAATGAATAGGGCCGCCAAATGTACAACCACCTGTATTCTCTGGCAAAAATGTATTCGCGAGAGACCCATCCGTACAGATCATTTCCTGCTGGAACATTTCTTGTAAACAGAAAATTGCGAAAGATAATCACAGTGATTAGAGTAAACAAAGACAAAACTGCAACTCTTAGGATATTCCGCTGCATCACAGTCGCCAGTTTCCCAAACCATTTTGAGGCAGAATTCCCAAATGTTGAGGCAAAAACACCTCCAAAGTAGCCAAAGTACTCGATAACGACCATCAGCAAATATGCGAAGGGTAATTTTAGACCATTAACATATGAGCCCATTTCTCTGAGCAATAGAACACGAATTCCAGCGTATTTCCTGAACGTCTCTTGTGGACGCTTCGCAGCAAGATTCGGAATAGTTCTTCCATATGAGTATGACTTTTGCAGGATGTCAGTCAATGAAGGAGAACCCTCAAAGTGTTCTATCTCAGCCATTGCTTTGGCGACTCTAAATCCACTCCTGCTAAATCTCTGGAAAAAATCAAAGTCTTCTCCACAGACAAGCTTTTCATCAAAGCCTCCAAGACTCAAAAAATCATACTTTCTGAAGAAACGAGGAAGATCACCTATTCCTGAAGCGGAGAGAAAGTTTTTCTCAGTTTCGCGACACTTGCCGAACAAGCTATAACCGATGCATTTTTCAGGAACTACTATCCCATGAACTTTGTTTTCGTAGTAAGCCTTCAAACATTCGCTTATCACATTTGGTTTGAGCCTCATATCAGAATCCACGAAGAACACGAATTCGCCCTTGGCTTTCTCTGCAGCGTAGTTTTTTGCTTCGCTTCGTTCACCGCTCAATAAGAGCAATCTCGCGCCTAGCTTTCTTGATTCCTCAACGGTTCGATCCGTGCTGTATGAATCCACTACTATTGTCTCGACTCTTCGGTACTCTTGAGTTCTTATGGACTGCAGACACCGCTTGATGTTTTTCTCAGAGTTGAAGGTGGGTATAATCACTGACACAAGCGGCATATCAGCAAGTTGATGCAACAAAGCCTCCTCTCGTACATGTGCAAGAGTCTCTGCTAATGAATATTGCTTCAAAAATTGAATATTATTCAGTCTCGGAACACGAAGATCCACTATTTCCTGAAAAGACTCAACTTCTGAGATGATCTATCTTTTTTTGATAATCCATAGACTTCAAACAGTTCATATCTTGATCCACAGTACTTGCATTGTGCATATGCATGTTCACTCTTCCAGCCAAGCCAAAAACCCTCTTGCGAACTACATTTCGGGCAAACTTTCAAACATCTAGAAGCAGACTCAACGTCCCGAAGCTGCAACTATCTCCTAGTCCCCATAGTTTGTTGTCCATCGCAGGATTTATCAGTTTTGGTGCAATAGAAATGCCAGCAAAGAAGCTATTAAGACAGTTTATTAGATCAATCCTCATTTCAGGTAAGCGATAACCATGCTTGTGCAAACGTTTCCGGTTGGGACATTCCTAACAAATTGTCACGTTGTAATCTGTGAAAGAACCAAAGAAGCGATTATCATTGATCCTGGATTCTCTGATGATCAAGAGACAATGGCCATCTTCAATTTCCTTGAACAGAATGCCCCAGATTTGCGTCTAATCATCAATACTCATGGCCACCCAGATCACACATGTGGAAATGGCATAGTTAAAGAAAAGACACACGCAGCGATTCTCATCCACGAGCATGACGCACACATGCTTGGAGAATCGGGCAGAAAGATCGCAATGCTCTTCGGTTTCGAAACATCCTCGCCAAAGGCAGACAAGCTTCTATGCGAAGGAGACGAAGTGAAGTTTGGAGCATCAACCTTGAAAGTCATTCATACGCCAGGCCATAGCCACGGAAGCATATCATTACTGGGAAAAAAGTTGATTTTCACTGGTGACACATTGTTTCAAGGCTCAATCGGCAGAACAGATTTCCCAGAAAGCTCTGAACAGGAAATGATGCGCTCTTTAGAGACACTGTCCAAGTTGCCGAATGAACTTGTAATCTATCCTGGGCACGGCCCGAAAACAACAATCGCTGATGAAAAACTCAACAACCCATTCATGAAGCCGAATTCATAAAGCATCTCTGAAAAGGTCTTCTTTGTTTGATATGAACAAACCGCTCGTCCTGCTCTCGCCTGAGAAAACTGACACATCATCTAACCCTCTAAGAATTACGACAGGTGATTTTTCTGTTGCTTGCCCCATAAGCAATTCAGCCGCGGCAGCAACCTCGTCTACGACAGCAACGTTTTTGACTTTCAACACTTGACCGAAGAGATCCTTCTTCCCACGATAATCTCTGAACAGAGCTACTCCTGCAATGCCGATGGCGAAATTCACTTGGCCACGTCTAAAAGGACGACTGTACGTGTCTGAGATTATGACACCCACATTCTTGCCCGTTAGCTTCTTGATATCCATACGGCATTTCTCCGCCGATTTGTCTGGATCCTCTGGAAGGAGCGCATAATTGCCTTTGCCTTTCACATTGGATTTATCTATGCCGGCGTTAATGCATATCAAACCACGTTTGTCTTCCACCAGCAAAGTTTCATCTGACACCTTGACTATTCTCTTTGTTTCTCTCAACACAAGTTCAATAAACCTTGCATCTTTCTTTGTTGTCTTGGCAAGTTCCTCTGCCTTTTCTGAAGGAACAACATCTTTCAGCTTTATCATCCTTCCTTCAGCTTTTGAAAAGATCTTCTGAGCAACCACAATCACGTCGCTATCTTCAAATTCTAAACCATTTCTTGCAGCAACTTCAACAATCATCTTTGCCACATCATCTTTCGGCTCTACTAATGGAAAATTCTCTAAAACGATAATCGCCAGCTTTCTCAAATCCTCCTCTCCTTACAAATTCTATGTGGTTCTCTTGCCCTGTTAAATCTCTTCCTAACTTCTCGAATTCCTAAAACCATTTTTGGTACAGATTTGGGAGCTTTATTTGAAATTCATAATCCTTAAACTAACACCGACCAGAGGAATATCGTAATGTCAGATGTGGAGCGGATGCGTTAACATGAAACGACAGTCTAGGTTACTCAGTGTTCTATTTGTCCTAATACTCAGTCTATCCAGTTTAACGAGTATCAGGCTTCGTGTCGCAGATGCGACGTATGTTGAAGGATCGATCGCGTTGGATACTGTCTGGACACTTGTCGATAGCCCCTTTGTAGTATCTAAGGATGTGATCGTCCTTCCGAACGTAACGCTGACCATAGAGCCAGGTGTTGAAGTGAGATTTGGCGGAGATTTCAACATAACGGTTCAAGGAAGACTAGTCGCCGAAGGTGCGAGTGACAGAATGATAAAATTCACGTCAAACAAGCTTAACTCCTCTCAAGGGGATTGGGGGATAATGCGGTTCAGTGGTAGCGAATCGTTACTGACTTATTGTATTATAGAATATGGAACAGACGGAATAGCATTGGAAAATGGTTCGCTGGCTGTTGAACACTCCCTCATTAGAAGCAATTTGGAGAACGGCATCACCATAATCAGCGGAAACTTCTTCGCCAGTAATAACGAGATATCCAGCAATGCAGAGAGCGGCATCTACATCTCAGGCGGCGACCAAGTCACAGTCCAAGACACCGTCTTAGATTCAAATGGAGACGGAATATATCTGGCAGATCATTTGACCGGAGAAATACATATAAAACGCAACACTGTCCTGCACAACAAGCAAAGCGGAATAGTTCTCGCAGCCGACGCTTACGACAACACTAACATATCAGACAACAATGTTACAGCAAGCCCTAACGGTTTTCTGGTTTCAAGCAACACAAGCACTTACATCACTCGCAATTATGTTTGGAACAACACAGTGGGCATCTTATATGCCGACGGAGGCAACCATGAAGCACATTTCAACGATATACATGCTAACTCCGCAGGCATGAACGTAACGGGCGATGCCAAAGTTGATGCGACATATAACTATTGGGGTGACAAAAGCGGACCTTACCATGAAGGATTGAACCCTTATGCAAAAGGTAACTCTGTCAATGGTGATGGTGTCAATCTCGACTTCCTGTTCTTTCTGACAGCACCAATTGACTACGCCAACACTCGTCCCACTGCAGTATTCTGGTCAGACAAGACTTGGATCGCACCAAATCAGACAGTCACGTTCATCGGAACGGACTCTTATGATGACGGAAGAGTTGACTACTTCGCCTTTGACTTCAATGCCTCGCGCAGCGTGCGTACAACGTTGACCCTTTTTGAATATAACTACTCCGCGGTCGGAACATATTACCCAAGCTTGTCAGTCACGGATGATTTCAATGTCACAAGTGAAAACGTCGCAACAACGACAGTCAATGTGACCGATCTAACGCCATTAAGCGTTTCTGTAACTCTCAGCAATGAGACTGTCAACTTTAGC
>JBGPAV010000040.1:0-8178 GCA_041480925.1 Bathyarchaeia archaeon
ATACTTTTCGCCAGCTCAGGCGAAGGTTTAAGCGGCAAAACGCTCATGATGATTTCGATTCACAAAGATTTTTCGAGTTTCACAGAGTTCAGTCGCGAACTTCGAAGTGTTCTAGGTCCTAGGGCTGTTTCGATGGAGAGCTTTTTGGTTTCGCTCAAAACCAATGTGATCAAGCATTTCTCTTTCAGGGATTTAGAGAGGATTTGATTACCAGTACTTTATGAGCATGTTGACTCCGGCGATTATCAGAATTATTCCGAAGACCAAAGTGAGATTTCTGCCTGAGAGTTTCTTGGAAGTGTAAGCTCCTACTTGAGCTCCAAAGATTGATCCTGCAGCCAGAGTTAGGGCGACTGGGAAGTCTATGAGATTTGACTGGTAGTATTTTGTCACAGCAGAGATTGACGTGAATATCATGGTGAACATGGACGTAGCCGTTGCAAAGTGAATAGGCATTCCCAACGTAAAGGTCATTATGGGAACGATCAACGTTCCCCCGCCTATGCCAAGTAAGCCTGAGGCGATGCCTCCGAAGAAGCCTAATCCGACGCCTAAGGCAATCGTTTTTCCTGACTTGATAAGTTCTGCATCGGTTCTAACTGTCAACTGCTTGTCTTTGCTTCTCTTTCTGACTATGCTTATTATCGTGCGAATGGCGACTAGAATGAGGAAGGCGCCGAACACTACGCCGAGAAGACGTTCTTCCATTATCGTGGCAAACCATGCGCCTATGTACGCGCCAGGTGCGGTTGTTAAGACTAGGATTAGTCCTGTTTTGTAGTAGATGCGTTTCTGTCTGGAATAGTTGATGGTTGAAGCTATTGCAGTGAAGATAATCGTAGTCAAGCTTGTTCCCGTTGCACTGTTGACTATGAAACCGTAGAAGAACGTTAAAATTGGCACGATGAAGACACCGCCACCGACGCCCGTCATAGAAGCAAGTATACCTATGAAGAAACCGAATATTACGAGCCACCAAAAGTCCAGCATGCTGTTCTCACTTTGAGGGTTTGGCTCTTAACTTTAGCCTTTGTTTGGCAACGTAGTAAACTGCACCCACTAATAAGCTTGCAGTGCCGATTATCCAAGCTTGCAGCGAAGCGAACAAGAGAAAGACAAGCATGACTAGGCACGTGATGGCTCCAGCCGCGGGAAAAACTTTTGGATATCTGCGGTTCTGCGTCTTCAATCTAAGAGCGGAAACATTGGCCAGCGTGTAGAAGAAGAGTAAGCCAAAGGTGCTTATGGCGACGACTCGTGAAAGATCAAAGAACAAGACTAGCAGCGTCATGGCTACGCCCACGATCAATGTTGAATAGGTTGGCGTGTTGTGTCTTGGATGCAGCTTGCCAAGTTTTTCGGGCAGGTCTTTTCTTCTTGCCATTGCGTAGATCATGCGTGAAACTCCTAGAACGGATGTGAGCAGAACGCTGGCCGTAGCAAGCAGTCCTCCTATCGAGATGATCGTTGTTGAGGTTGGGTTTCCTGTGGCTTTCATGGCTTCTTCAAGCGGCGAACTTGAGTCTGCCAGTCTTGCAGGTCCAACTAGTCCAACGGCCACCGTGCCGACTAGAACATAGATTAGCGTTGAAATGGCAAGCGCTATGAGCATAGCTTTTGGGACATTGCGTTTTGCATCTTTGATTTCTTCGGCTATTACGGCTGGTCTTGCGAAACCGCCGAAGGCGAAGAAGATGTAGCATGCTCCATAGAGAACGCCTGTTTCGAATGGTTTGAAGGGCATGAAGTTTGATGTGTTAGTGTAAAATAGGCCGAAGATTATGAAGAAGGCTAGAACGAGCAGTTTGGCTGTAACCAGAGCATTGTTTACTAGGGCTGATTGTTTAGAACCATAATAGTTGAGCGCAGTGAAGACGAGACAGACTATTGCTGCAATGTGATTAGGGTACAGGTGCGGTGGGTTCAGGTTTGGAACTAGTGCGGCTAGGTAGTAGGCAAATCCCAAGCTGACGGCTGCTCCTGCGAAAGTGTTGCTCAGTACCCACATCCAACCCGTCAAGAAGCCTGCGAAGGGAGAAATCAGCTGGTAAGTGTACTCGTAAATGCTCCCTTCTTTCGGTTGCCAAGCTGTGAGTTCAGCAAAACTCAAAGCCGTAAGTAGCGAGGTGCCTGCAGCTATAAGCATGGAAATCACGAGGGCTGATCCGGCTAAGCCAGCAGTAATACCTGTGACAACAAAAATCCCGCCGCCAATTATAGCGCCAACACTAATGGCAACAGCGTCAAACAAACTCAAAGAAGCCTTAAGCCTAACTTGGCGGGTATCTTTCTCATTCAATATTATCACAGTCAGAACGAATTTCTGAAGGATTTATTATTAAACTTTGACATCATTGAAGAACACTGTTTCTCGGTTATTTTTCTTTGCTTTCCCAATATTCTCTTGTTTTCAGATACTGTATTTTTGCCTTGAGCAAATCCATGTAAAACTGATCTTCTTTCACATGCATTTTTCCCAGGATTCTGAAAGCTGTCTCTGGACCGACGCCTTTAACCTCTAAAGCTGTTATCGCTTTCTTTCCGTAGCTCAGTATCAGATCGGCTTTGCGTCTCGCCTGAGTCAGTTCTTTGAGATCTTCATCAGACAATTCGTTGCCTTCGCGTCTCTTCTTAAGAACCTCTGCTAGATGCTTTGCGTCTTGGCTGAAGTACAAGAGAGACAGAAGTTTTGATCCGCATTTTCCACATTGCGGATATTCCGGTAGGGTTCTGATTTTCTCTTCTGCGGTCCATTCTCCGCATTGCATGCACAGAAGCTTAGCTGTTCTTGCGTCTATGGCTCTCTCCATTTTCTCAATGTTGCTCAACAGAACCTGTTCAGGAGCCATTAACTCTGAAACGTCACTAAACTTCGCAAGAATGTGATAAGCCAGAGGCGTAGGCTTCTCAGTCCGATATACTGTGCTTACCTTAATCTTGCCGTTTCTGATGTTCTGCATGATCTCCTTGGCTTTCGAGACATCCACTTTTTCCAGCATTGCCTCGCGAATTGTCTCATCATAAATCGGAGTATTTCCAAACTGGCGAGGCAACTGCTCTAAACGTTTTGGACCCATGGTTTTTCCGCGGGGCAAGGCTCCAAATCGTTCAGCCACAAACTTCATCTTGTAAGAAAAGGGAAACTTGCCCTCCAGATATTCGCTGAAAGCGTGTTCAACTTCCTCGTCTGTCAAGCTGAACATTGTTTTGCTCAGTTTCTCAAGTTCTTGCTGCGACAGCTTATGCCTCGCCTCGATTAGAAGTCGGTAGCCGTCATTCCACCATCCGATGATTATCTCCTGATCAGATAGAACCGTGTCAAAGACTCCGCCCAACGTGCGGTTCACGATCTCTCCGAAGCAGGCGTGAATAATCAGATACTTGTCAAAAGCCTCAATCACAATCTGCTTGTCCGTGGGCAAAGGCGCGCCCTGCTTGACCTGTTCCTCAACTTCACGTGCAGCCTCAACCAGATCCTCTCTATGTATGCTCAGATCTTTTGCCGCCTTCTCCGCTGCAGTTTCTACATTTGTTGTTTCCTTCAAAGCCTCACGGAGCTTGTCTCGCATGCGGCCCGTCTGCTGTGCTAGATCAAAGGGCAAGGCGATCATTTCTCCATCCCACCCTGGAATGGCTGCCAACGGATCTTCTGAAGGAACCACGTACACGATGCCTGTTTCCTCTTCGATTTGCACGATTCGCCAGACTTTGCCTTTGACAATCATATTCAATCCAACACGGGCATGAAGAGCCATGAACTCGTCGCCCAATGTGCCGAATCGCCTGTCAGAAATCACATTCACTATGGGGTAGCGTCTCTCATCCGGGATCATTGACAGATTCTCATAGTAGTACGTTCGAGTCTTGCGTCCTTTCCTCAAAGCTTTTCCTTCTGCATCGAATCTTAACTCGTTTAAGCTGTCTAAAAAGCATACTACGTCCAGAAGCTGTTCTTCTGTAAGGTTGCGATAGGGATAGGCTCTTCTTAGGATGATTAGCATTTCCTCAAGCTTCATTGTGTCCTTGTCCATGAGCAAACCGACGATTTGGTGTCCTAAAACATCTAGGGCTCCTTCGTGGATCAGGACTGGCTCGATTTTGTTGTCGTAAGCGTTTCTTACTGCTGCGATTGATTCAAGTGTGTCGTCAGGAAACGCGGTTACGATGACTCCTTCGGAAAGCCTGTCCAAACGGTGGCCGCTTCTGCCCACCCGCTGAATCAGGCTGCTCACCTGTCTGGGCGAAAGATATTGGATCACAAGGTCAACGTTGCCAATGTCGATGCCCAACTCCAAAGTGCTCGTGCACACGAGAGCCTTCAGCTTCCCAGCCTTAAACTCATCCTCAATCTGAGCTCGCTCTTCCTTTGACAGGGAGCCATGATGAACTGCAATATCTGTTCTTTCAAGCTGGGTGAACTTGTAGCCCAGCATCTCCGCGTTTTGTCTGCTGTTTACAAAAATCAGCGTTGACCTGTGGCTGTCAACGAGTTCAAGAATCCGCCTGATCCTAGCTGCAGCTTCAGGTGATGTTCTGAGTTTTCCAGACAGATCGTAATCTGCGTCGGCTGGGGTCGGGTTTTCTACTCTGTACTTGTAGCCTTTAGGCAGCGAAGCCTGCACTACCTTGATGCTTCTGTCTGTTCCAGCGATGAAGCTTGCCACTTCGTCAGGGTTGCCAACTGTAGCCGATAGACCGATTCTTTGAAACTCTTTTCCAGTAACCTCGAAAAGCCGTTCCAAAGCCACTGTCAACTGGATGCCGCGTTTGCTGCCTGCCAGCTCGTGAACCTCATCGACAACCACGAATCTTACGTGGCTCAGATGCTGCCTCATGCGTGAGCCGGACAGAACTGCCTGCAAAGTCTCAGGTGTTGTGACAAGCATCTGAGGCGGCGAGATCGCCTGTCTCCTTCGAAGCTTCATCTCCGTATCGCCGTGTCTCACTTCAACTGAAATGCCGAGCTTCTCAGCCCAGAACGTCAAACGCTTCAACATGTCACGGTTCAAAGCGCGAAGAGGAGTAACATAGATTATCGAAATGCCCTTCTCATTTCTCTGCTGAACAAAGTTAGAGAATATGGGCAACAGAACAGCTTCAGTCTTGCCGCTTCCAGTTGGCGCAATGAGAAGAACGTTTTCGCCAGCCAAGATAGGCGGAAAAGCCATAGTCTGCGGAAGAGTCGGTTCAGAGAATCCCAGTTCTGCTAAAGCTTCACGGACAGGTTTAGCTAGAGAGTCGAAAACATTGGAAGCTGATGCCGTGTTGTTCATTTCCTGTTTGCCGAAGACTATTGGAACGTTGAAGGGTTTATCCTTTACTTCAAGCTTATTGGAAACGAGAGTTTCAGCCCTGTGTCCTCATGGTAGGCTATCGAGATTCTTTCGGCAAAGTTGCCTCTTCTAAGGACATCTCCGAACTCGGCAATCAGCGGCTCTTTTCTGCTACAGAAAATCAACTCATCGTGTTCATTGGTCCAGATCGTCAAGCCTCTAGTTTTTCCTTTGTGCACAAAATGCAAAAAAGTTTTATCTTTCTCAAGTTGAAGAAGGGCAATCGCACTTGAACCCTGCAACGTGCACAAAAGCTCGTACAACGAAGCATCACTATCTTGCTTCTCGCTCAGCAATTCGGCATAAACATGAGGAATGATTTCTGAATCGATCAACTCAAATTTTTCAGACTCAAACACGTGAGCTTTGCCAAGTCCCGATCTGAGTTCTTTATAGTTTGCCACTTTCCCATTGTGAACAGAAACCACAGTCAACCTGTCGTTCTTGACAATGTAGGGCTGAGCTGCCTCCTTAAACCTCGCAGTATCCATGAACTCAGGGCTCGGCATACGCACATGCCCAACCAAGACACGGGCCTCACTAAAATCAACTGTTTCAGCCAACTTTTTTGTAGGAGAAACAGCACCAATTTTCCCAACTTTCTCAACTATCGCCTGTCCATTGCTGTCAAGAAGCGCTATGCCTGTCCCATAGCCACCGATAGGCGTCGGTTCTTGTGGATACTGGTGAGCTTCTAGCTTCTCAAGAATGCCAAAGATCTTGGACAGGGAAATTGGTTTTTTCAATATGAAGCCGAATATGCCGCACATAGTTGATCTCTCTTTATGAAAATCACTTTATTCAAAGCATAAATGTTTTGCTTGAGCATCTCACTCTGGGCGGTGGGGAATCGAACACCAAATTAGCAATTACATTGCTGCTGATCAAGAATAGGAAGACACAATACATTAATCCAACATTCTCTCCAATGCGTCCTTATTGTATGTCAGTGGCTGTTTTTGGGCAGCTTAGATAGGGTCTTGTGCACAAACATATCACAAAATTCTTGAGCGATGTTTCTATCCTTCATATTCTATTCCTTTTCATTCCTGCCCTTCTTTGTTGCTAATACAACGCATTATGGCTAGAAGCATCTAACCCTACGTACTCGCATGTGCATTATTTTCTTTGTTATGGATAGAACTTTCTTCTATAGGTTGGTTTGGCAAGTTTGAAATACAAGGTGAAACCACATTAAAGGCGTAATACGCTGAGGAGATAGGAGAATGAAGAGAACAGTTTCTGCAATTTTATTGGTAATGCTGCTGACGAGTATGCTGTGTTCAGCTTTCAAGATTATGCCAGCTGAAGCAGCTGGAACTATTTACATTAGGGCTGACGGAAGCATAGACCCGCCGACAGCGCCTATCTCTAGCGTGGACAATGTTACTTACACTATGACTGGCAACATTACCAGCGATGCTGATGGCATGTTTGTTGAGAGGGATGACATCATGGTTGACGGAGCAGGTTACACTGTTGAAGGAGGAGGAAGCAGAACTGGTATTGACTTGTCTCAAAGAAACAACGTCACAGTCAAAAACACAACCATCAAAAACTTTTTCTACAGCATTTATCTTAACCACACAAACAAGATCGCCCTTATTAACAATAACATAGCGAACAACGGGATTGGAATCCTGCTCAATTCTTCCTTAATCAGTATTGTTAGCGGAAACAACATAGCAAACAACGACTGGGCTGGCGTCGGGCTCATTTCCTCCTCAAACAACAGCATTAGCGGAAACAACATAACAAACAACACTTGGGATGGCATAGGGCTCACTTCTTCCTCAAACAGCAATAGTGTTAGCAGAAACAACATAGCAAACAACCATGATGGCATATACCTATCTGATTCCTCAAGCAACAACATCTATCATAACAACTTCAGAGACAACACACAACAACGAGACATGTTCAACAACACATGGGATCATGGTTATCCTTCTGGTGGAAACTACTGGAGTAATTATGCTGGTGTTGACGTTAAGAGTGGTCTTGGTCAAGACTTGCCCGGTAGCGACAGCATAGGCGACACGCCGTATATTGTTAATGCTGACAACGTAGACCATTACCCGTTGATGAATCCCTATGGTGCTCCTCCGCCCCAAACCCATAACTTGACAATTACCACAACCGTCGGCGGAACAACAGACCCAGCTCCCGGAACATACAGTTACACAGTCAACTCAACGGTTCAAGTTACAGCGATTCCAGAAGCAAACTATCTGTTTGATTATTGGGAGCTTGGCGATGCTAATGTGGGCTCAGCCAACCCCATTGAGGTTCTGATGGACTCTGACCATAGCATACAAGCAGTTTTTGCCCAAGTAACCCATCAACTAACAATCACGTCTATAGAAGGAGGCACAACCGACCCTGCCCCGGGAACACACACTTTCGTCAACGGCACAGTTGTCTTGGTGACGGCGCTCCCGGACGTAGGCTATTCTTTTGGTTATTGGCGGCTTGAAGGCGAAGTCAGAACAGTGAATCCAATAGCCATACTCGTGGCAGCAGATGGCACATTGGAAGCGTTCTTTGTTGACGACATCCCACCTAGCATAGGAAGTCCAGTGCAAGACCCTCTTGGAGATGTTGAGCCACGCCAAAACGTGTCTGTCACGGTCGGCGTCACCGACCTCGGCACAGGCGTTTACAACGTAACCTTATGGTACAGCGCAGACAACGGAGCAACATGGCTGCCTTTAAACATGACAGAAACCTCACCCAACACATATCAAACAACAATACCCGGATACGAAAACTGCACGTGGATAACGTACAAAATAGTCGCCTACGACACCGCAGAAAACCAAGCAGTAAACGACAACAACGGCTA
>JBGPAV010000041.1:0-7991 GCA_041480925.1 Bathyarchaeia archaeon
ATTTCGCGAGAGAGGCTCCTACGAGTTGCCGTTGCAGATACAATTTCTTTGTTCGGATCCACGGCGTTAGGCGCAATTTACCACCAATGGCGAAAAGAGCAACCTGACTACGAGGAACCAAGCAGAAACGAAGACACTTCACCGTACACTGGAGATTGATATAGAATTCTTGATATCACTTCATCACTTGAATGACCATATCAAAGTTGCCTCGCGCTTCAACTCACAAAAACTCAATACAACAACTAGCGCGCATGCGTGTTCCGAAAATGGTTAAAAATGGTTTTAATTCCGTTCTGCAGACTTCTGCTGGTTCGAGAAGGCTGGTTGCGGCAAGGAATTCAGGAACAAATGCGAAGTCCGAAACTGTCCCCAAATCACAAAAGGCGAATAAAAACCATTTTAGGCCAATTTAGGAACAAGCATGCGCGCTATCATCGATCGGTTATTGCAATAGAAAGTTCTTTAACAAAACATAAATCGTTTGAATGTCATATCGTTTCGTGAACGTCGAGAAAAGGAGAGTTCCATTTGTGAAGAGAAGAATGGTTTCAGCGATTTCTCTTATGTTGCTGCTGACGAGCATGTTGATTATAGCACTTCACATTCAGCCGATCAGGGCATCTCCCCAGCCTACGCTTCCTGTTGGCGATGTCAATCGTGATGGCACAGTCGACATTCTTGACCTCGTGAAAATAGTCTTGGCTTTCGGCTCTGACCCAACTAGCCAAACTTGGAACCCTAACTGTGACCTGAACGGAGACAGCTCCGTAAACATTCTCGACCTAGCCATTGCCGCAGGTCATTTCGGAGAAGAAGTGCGCCCGAGAGAGAATTTGTTCATTACAAAGTATCATGTATGGTATAATGTTACAGGAGATTGGGCTGAAGCAGCCTTCATAATCTCGAACACAGGCGGAACAGATGTTGTTCTTGACAAAATCACTGTAAGAGTAGTAGAATCTTCGTGGAGCAACATCTATTACTGGAAAACAAACGACATCACTATATCTGATGATATACCCGTGACAAACGTTCCAATAACTGGAGCATTCAATATTACAATACAAGGCTCCGCGAGATCCTTCAGTCAGGGTTCTGGCGACATAACTCTAGAATCAGGATATACAATGGTAGTCTACATCAGCAACCCCGACAGCATAAGTTTGTTCGACGTAGGCTTGTCTGCTGGACTCTTTGTGTTCACTGCCCACTCCCAGTTCTATAAAGAAACCATAATCCAAGCGGTTCAGTGACCAGATTGATCGATCCGAGCCGTTCCGCTCCGCCGATGACACAAAATCGTTACGCAAAGCCGACCAACCTCAGAACGACACAAACAGGCAAGAAACCACAAATCAAAGAAAGATAAAATAAGCAAAATTCTCGGCTCGTTCCTCGCAGATCAGCTTAAACTTTTCGATTTTCCCTCCCCTAGAAAATCGTCTCATAATCCAATGTGATGAAAAAGTTTAATGCCTCCTGTTCCCTCGAATTTTGCACGACGACCACGATGTGTCTCTCACCAAAAGTGAGAGAGCCACACTCAGATAGGCGACGAATAACGTCACACCAATCTCAAAACTCCAATTCTGCAACGAACAGAGAAGCCACATCTAGATGAGGCTCTGAATAAAGTCACCGTCAAACGAACGAGAAAAATTAGAAGGCGAAAAATATGGCAAAAATTAGAAAACCAGAAAGCTACGCGCCGAAACGAGTCTTTCTAGAGACTCTGATCGGATACGTGGAAGCCGCAAAATGCAGAACATTAGACAACTTCACAGAGGTGAAAACACAATGAACGAAAACGAACAAGACTTAATGATTAGTTCACAAACACAGGGTAAAACCACAAATCCAATGGACAACCAACAAGAAACCAAAGAAAAAATACTAAGGATAAAGACGGGTTTACCCAAGCATGGGACACAGTGGGCGCGGGCAAGCAAATAACCCACGATGGAGAGAACTTAGCCGAGAGGAGCGCACCGCTCTTTGCAATGAAGTTAAGCGTTAGTTACGTGGGCAACAACCGATGCCCGCGAGACAAGCAACTTTTAAGCTTACCAAACGCATACACTAGGCACGTAAAAAAACATTAACAAGACAAGAAGGCCGATAGCTTGGATATTGAGACGAAACTGGAACTTATCAACAGGCCTCCTACAGAGGAAGTGCTCACCCCACAAGACTTGCGACAGCTCTTGGAAACCGAAGAGCACCCCATAGCTTACGACGGCTGGGAACCTTCAGGCTTAGTTCACCTGGGAACAGGCGTGATTTGCGCGTACAAGATGAAAGACTTTGTCGAAGCAGGCATCCACTATAAGGCTTATCTGTCAACGTGGCACGCTTGGCTGAACAACAAGCTAGGCGGGGACCTCAAGCTGATTCGCAAGGCTGCAGATCTTTTCAAACACTCTTGGATAGCCCTCGGCGTGCCCCAAGACAAAGTGGAATTTGTCTACTCAGACGAGCTGTACGACGATCTAGATTACTGGGCAACAACCATCAATATCTCCAAAAACCTCACCATCGCCCGAGGCAGACGCACCCTAGAAATCGCTGGGCGAAAAGAAACAGAAGCCCGAATGGTTTCAGACTTCCTCTACACGCCAATGCAGGTAGCCGACATATTTCACATGAAGATTAAGATCTGCCAACTTGGCATAGACCAACGTAAAGCCAACGTCGTCGCCCGAGAACTTGGCGAACGCCTAGGCTTTTGGAAACCCGTCTGCGTACATCACCATTTGTTGCAGGGCTTGGAGAAACCTAAGGTGTGGCCAATACCAGAAGGGCAGGAAAAGGAAGCTTTGTCCTCAGCGAAAATGTCCAAGAGCAAACCGGAAACATGCATATTCCTCTATGATACGCCAGAAGAGATAAAGCAGAAGATGAGCCGAGCCTTCTGTCCAGAAAAGACGGTGGCGTTCAACCCTGTTCTGGACATAACAAAACACATAATCTTTCGAGAAAGACATACGCTGATCATACAGAGACCAGCCAAATTCGGCGGACCAGTCGAATACCAGAGCTATGAGGAACTGGAAACAGCTTACTCACAGGGAAAACTGCATCCGCAAGACCTCAAAAACACCGTGGCAGAGCAGCTAGTCGAAATTTTGGAGCCAGTTAGACGCTACTTTGAAAACAATGGAGAAGCAAAAGAAAGTCTAAACACGGTCAAGAATGCGAAGATAACAAGGTAAAATCATTTGTCAACACGTCTTGAAAAGAAACTGGAAAACCTGACACAGACGTTAGACCATTTGGTCCAGGAATCAGCCAGAGGGACAGCAATAGTTGTTGAAGGCAAAAAAGACCTCGAAGCACTAAGAGAACTAGGCGTTCAAGGAAAGATCTTGTCAGCCAAAACAGGAGGCAGATCATTTTTAGACTTACTCTCAGAAATAGAAGAAGCCGAGCCTAGAGAAGTCATTCTTCTGTTCGATTTTGACAGAAGAGGAAGAGAATGGACGAAACGCTTGAAAATGCACTTGGAAAAAGCGCGAATCAAAGCAAACGTCACCTTCTGGTGCGAACTCTACAAACTGCTCGGAAAAGACGTGAAAGACATCGAGAGCATCACCACGTACATGGAAACCTTAAAGAGTAAGACTAAGAATTCATAAGTCTAATAAATAGTGAATGTTAAGATATAGTGTCGTGATTCGAGAACACGATTCACCAATCACGCGATCAACCTAACCTTAACATAAGCTCAAACAGGAGGTAACACTTACATGGGTTCATCCCAAACGTTTACGATAAAGTACGTTATACAAGCCAAGTTTGAAATTGAAGGAGTAGTGGAAAAACCAGACGTAATAGGAGCGGTCTTCGGGCAAACTGAAGGACTGTTCGGGCCAGAACTTGATCTGAGAGAATCACAGAAATCTGGGCGAATTGGGAGAATAGAAATCGACCTACATTCTAAGAACGACGAGACCACAGGCATCATCACGATTCCAACAAGCTTGGATCGCGTCTCAACAGCCCTCATCGCTGCGAGCGTGGAAGCAATAAACCGAGTGGGTCCATGCGCTGCAAAAGTCGTGCTTGAGAAGATCGAAGATGTGCGAGAAGCACGAAGAAAAGTCATAATTGATCGGGCTAAAGAGATTCTGCACAAGTGGACAATAGAGTCAATGCCCTCTGTAGATGAGGTTTTCAAGGAAGTCGCGGACACACTGAAGATTGGCAAAGTTGGGAAATACGGCGAAGACGAACTGCCGGCAGGTCCAGAACTGACTAGCGCTAAAGAAATTATAGTCGTCGAGGGAAGGGCAGACATAATTAACCTCATGCGCTGCGGAATATTGAACACGATAGCGCTTGAAGGCGCCAAAGTGCCAGAAACAATCAAGAAAATCTGCAAGGAAAAGGAAGCCACAGCCCTTTTGGATGGAGATAGAGGTGGCGACCTGATTCTGAAAGAATTACTTCAAGTAACAGATGTCAAGTATGTGGGTCGGGCTCCACGCGGCAAAGAGATCGAAGAATGTAATTGCAAGGAAATATTGGATGCTCTTGAAGCCAAAGTGCCAATGGAAGAGCTGTTCAAACCCAAGAAAGAGAAACAGAAAATTGAGGTTCCGAAGGAAATTGCTGAAACAGCTAAAACCCTCGAAGGCACTCTAGAAGCTGTTTTGCTGAATGATAAGATGGAGCAGGTGGAGAAACTTCCAGTAAGCCAGCTGGCTGAGAAGCTTCGAGAAATAGAAGGAGTAGACACAATAGTGTTCGACGGCATCATAACACAAAGAATCGTTGATGTGGCAAGCGAGAAAAACATAAAGCGAATAGTAGCCTCGCGCATATCAGACGCAGTCAAACCATCATTAGCCGTTGAACTCCAAACATTCTCCGAGATCGTGGAAGGCTAGCTTCAGAAAAAGTCTGACAGACTCCGAGTCTTCTTCTCCTCAACTTTTGTGCTAAGCAAATCCTCAATTGAAGCGTTGAAAAACTCGAGAACTCTGGCTGAGGCAGGAACAACTTGTTTGGACACATAATATTCTGGGTCCACCTCGTCATATGAAGCAAACATGTAAGGCTTAACCCGTTCATAGAGACGCCCGGTTCCTGTTACAACAACGTAGCCTACTTTGTCGCCGATGCTTAATTTCCAGCCTTTCGCTTGCAGCATCTTTGCAGCTTCAACGTGTGACGCCTTAACCTCATACGCTTCAACAGGTTTTGACAGGGTCTTCCATATGATTAAATCGTGATAGGGAACCCGTTTTTGGCGAAGATCAATGATGAGATCCTGTACGAACCGCGTGGCTTTCTTTGGCGACTGCTCCTTAAGGATTATCTCCAGAACCTTTTCCTGAACCTTTCTTGCCACTTCGGCCCAGTCTCCGCGCATGACCTCCAAGCCGACGATATCAAGTCGTCCATCAGGCAGGAGTCCAGCATAGCGCTTTTTGGCTTCAGTGAAGAAAATCCTCGAATACATCTTATCTGGCTTGATCTCTAGGCCAAGCTCTTTTTGGATATGCTTTGATAGTCTTTCAATTTTCTCTTTTTCAAATCCGACAAACAGGCTGTCAGTGTCGCCGTAGACGACCTTTAGCCCGTCTTGTTCCGCCATTCTTATTGCTGTCTGAATCGTGTATCTTCCCCAGGCCGCGGCAGATTCGGCAACAGGTTTGACGTACCATCTGGCGCCGATCCATCCAGCATAGCCATAGGTAGCATTGGTTATCACTTTCACGGCCTTTTGACGAGCGTCTAAGACACGATATTCAACGCTGTCTCTAGGGATAGAAGCCATTTTGGAGCGAACCTCATCACGGACACGAATCAGATAAGTTAATACTTCCTTGAAGAAACCAGCAGGTTCCTTTCGAAACTTGTGCCCAACTTCTGGTGCTTTATAAACGCCGCATGGCGGTTCTGGTTCTTCTGGTGAGACATAGGTGTCTGGTGACAGATTGTAGGCTATCATAATACTCGGGTACATGGACTTGAAATCCAAGTTTACAATATTTTCATGTATCCCTGGTTTCGGGGTAAGCACGACAGCGCCTGCATAGGGTACGTAAGGCCGTTCTATTCTTCTCGGCACAAGCTCGCCGATCTCGTGTGTGTGCTTGATCAGGAACCATTCAACCCTGAACCCTGCGGCCGCTGTTCCAACATGGTCAAGCGGCAGATCGACAAGGCTGGAAAGCTGCATGCCGAAATCTAGAACAGCTCCAGCTATTCCCATAACGCAACGGACGTTGTCCATTGAAAATCTCTTCAGGATTTCGTGTTTTTCCAGATCGTGCCAGTAGTCTGCAAAGTCTGTCTCTTCAACTATTGTTCGGTCAGCAATTTTCATGACGCTCAAGTGGTCTGCCAGATTTGCTAGAGTTTTGACTTTGACCTCTGGAAAATCGTCAGCATAGTCTAGAAGATCAATGTTGGCTCGACCGGTTACTGAGATGTGGCCATATATGCTTTGGTGGGGCTCTGTCTCAGTTCTGTCAACATTGAGATGAAGCCCAAGCACTTCGCATCGCTTCTTGAGATACGGCCAGTCTTGTCCATTGATGCCGTAGCCGACAATAATGTCGGGATTGAAGCTTCGGATGTAGTTGACGAAAGCTTCCAGAACTGGCTTGTCTTCCCGTTTCTCGTTTGCCATGAACTGTTTCTCTTCGCCATGATTGGTGGCAGCAGAAACAACAATGACAGGATTTCTTTCAGCTTTAGGCGAGCCTTCCCTACTGTAACATAATGTTGAGAAACCAAGAATCCTCAGTTGCGGAGTTTCAGTGATGTTGAGAGGTTTTGGCGGACATTTTGCCACGTACACTTGATCAACTTGGGCTTTCACGGAGTCTACGGCTTCTTCTACTTCTGCCTCGTGCCAGCTAGAGGGGGCGATATTATTGTCTATCAAGTACCGCATGGAGGACCGAATGTCATCTTCGAGACAGTCTTTTACGCCTTCGAACTTTCGAAGAGCTTCGGCAGATTTTGACAGGGCATCAGGGTTCTTGCAGTAGACCTTAACGGCTTTCACAGGTTTTCCAAAAAATCTTCGTTCAACAATTTCAAGCTTCACAATAAATGGATCATTCTGCTTCGTGATCTTATCGACAATTTCTGATGCGCTGACTCCATCTTCAATCAAGGCGTAGAAATATGCTGAAAAAGTCTTGTCAATTATGAGTACACGTCTTCCAGAATGGTCAACGCCCCAAAGCCAGATCTCTGCAACATCACTGCTCAACTCGGAATTCAAATCCAGTAGCCAGAACTTAACTTTCAAAGAACACGGTCGCCTGCAATCAATACTTGTGTCAGAGATCGTTTTTAAGAGTTCTGAGAAGACAATGATCTGCTTCTGATATCCTGATGCCGTGGCGATTTTTGGAACAAGTCAGACGAATATTATGCGGCAATCCATTAGCACACATGGAACGAGGACTAACTGCGATATATTACATATCGGGAGCATTGCTTTTTACGATTCCCACGTCAGAAAAGATATTGAAAGACTGCCAGCGGAGTCAATTATTGTTGAGGCTACTTAGAAAAAAGAATAGGGCGAAACGCAAATGGCGAACGAGGGCCATGCTGATAGACCTGCACAAGACAAAGATAACTTTGGAACTGACGTACAGATTCAGGCAAAGGCGTTCGCTTCCGTGGGTCCATAGAAAAGGAAGTTCAAAACAAGCTTGATCAATGATTCCAAAGAGCTGTTAGAGTTCTGTTTCTTTAATAAGCAAGAAATCAACTAATGAGCAGTAGCGCAGGCGAGGTTTGACAGTTTTGAGGATCCTAGAGACGAACATGAAGAAAGGCTTCGTGAAAGTCATTCCTGAATCTGTAGACGATCTGTGGCATCTTTACAACATTATCTACAGAAATGACGAAGTCTACGCGCACACGACGAGAGAGATGAAGCCTGATGAGAAGTACGCAAGACCTGGGCGCGGCGAAAGAATTTCAGTGTTTCTGGGAGTAAAAGTTGAGACAGTTGG
>JBGPAV010000042.1:0-7935 GCA_041480925.1 Bathyarchaeia archaeon
AGATGGCATCCACGGAGTCACTTTTGCTTCGGCAGAATTGACTGAAAAATCAGAAGACGTTTCAAGACCAGCGGTACAGATAGCAAACCCTATTGAAGAAGAGAAACTGAAGAGAGCAATTAATACCATCCGCGACCTCCAGTTGGCCTCATCAATAACGGATTTAGGCGGAGGCGGCTTGTCATCTGCTGTCGGCGAAACAGCGAAAAAATTCGCCTGCGGCGCCACAATCGAGCTTGACAAAGTTCCATTAAAGTACCAAGGGCTAGCTCCGTGGGAAATCTATGTCTCTGAAAGCCAAGAACGAATGCTGCTTGTTGCGCCTCCTGAAAATCTCGACAAAGTGTTAAAAATCTTTGTTAACGAAGACGTTGATGCTGTTTATATTGGAAAACTTACGGCAGATATGGTTCTGCAGATCTTTTATCAAGGCGAAAAGGTTACCGACATAGAGATACCCTTCCTGTTTGAGCCGCCAAAGACAGTGAAAATGGCAAAACATAGACAGCCCAAACTTCAAGAGCCAGAATTTCCAGAACCAAAAAACCTTACCAAAGTTCTTCTGCAGCTCTTGTCTTCTGCGAATGTTGCTAGCAAGGAAAGCGTTGTGCGAACCTATGATCACGAAGTTAAAGGAAACACTGTACTCAAACCATTACAAGGCGAGTGGGGCGGCCCGAATGATGCAGCCGTATTGAAACCCCTTGAGGATTCTTGGAAAGGACTGGTTGTTTCGTGCGGTATGAATCCAAACTATGGAAAAGTCGACGCTTATTGGATGGCGGCTTCTGTAGTTGATGAAGCAGTTAGGAACAATGTTGCTGTAGGCGGAAGAAGAATTGCCCTGCTCGACAATTTCACTTGGGGAAATCCGGAAAAACCAGAAAGATTAGGCAGCCTTGTCAGAGCCTGTATGGCATGCTATGATGTTGCCAGAGTTTTTGAAACTCCGTTCATTTCTGGAAAAGACAGCCTTTACAACGAGTCACCACTGGGACCAATAACACCAACACTACTGATCACAGGCATCGGCATAATCCCTGATGTTCGCTCGGCAGTATCCATGGACGCCAAGACTCCGAATGATGCTATCTACATCGTTGGACGAACGTTCAGGGAATTGGGCGGATCAGAATACTACAGGTTGAAGGAACACCTTGGAAAGACAGTGCCCGAAGTGAGGCCCGCTGAAGCCGCGAAGACCTTCAAGGTTGTCACTAAGGCAATTGATTCGGGGCTAGTGAAGTCCTGTCATGATTTGTCTGAAGGTGGTTTAGGTGTGACTGCGGCCGAGATGGCCTTTGCCGGAGGCTATGGGATGGAGATTGACCTGCGGAAAGTCCCAGTTGAAGCGGTGAGCCGCAACGATTTTATCTTGTTCTCAGAATCGAACAGCCGTTTTCTTATAGAAGTCTCACCAAAGGCTAGGAAAGATTTTGAGAATCTCATGAAAGGAGTCTCCTGTGCGGAGATAGGCAATATTACTAAGGCGCCTCGTTTCACAGTGCAAGGTTTGAAAGGAAAAATCGTGGTTGATGCAACCGTCGAAGAGATGCTGAAAAGTTGGAAGCGACCGCTGAGAAGTGTAGGTTAACGATATGAAACGCGAAGAAATTAAGGCATGCGTTCTGCGCGTAGGCGGTACAAACTGTGACGACGAAGCCAGACGCTCCTTCACTGAACTAGGTGTTCAAGCCCAAGTCCTGCATGCGAACGAAATCGTCAGACGCCGAAGCCTCTTGGAGTACGATGTTTTGGTTTTTCCAGGCGGTTTCTCCTACGGAGATTATGTGCGTGCCGGAGCTATTTGGGCGAAGTGGCTTCTGGCCAAACTTGGAAAGGAGTTGAAAACCTTCGTGGACGAAGGGCGACCGGTTTTAGGCATTTGCAATGGTTTTCAGGTGCTCGTCGAAGCTGGTTTGCTTCCGGGTTTTGATGGGACGAGTCTGTACCCTGAGGCTTCTTTGGCTACTAACGTTCCACCGGGATACAATTGCCGCTGGATCAGCCTCAGACACGAAAACAAGGGAAAATGCGTTTTCACATGCAAGATTCCCAAAAGAAAAGTTCTACACATACCCGTAGCGCACTCAGAGGGAAGATTCATATTTCCAAAGGAAAAAGAAAAACAAATGCTGAAAAGGCTTTATGATAGTGACCAGCTGGTTTTCCGCTATTGCACAAAAGATGGTGAACCCGCAGAAGACAGGTTTCCTCTAAACCCTAATGGCTCGTTTCACGACATAGCAGGCATATGCGATCCTGAAGGAACGATTTTTGGTCTGATGCCTCATCCGGAAAGAGCTTTCCACTGGTGGCAGCAACCAGACTGGACTAAACAGAAGCAGTTGTCCGAGTTCGGTGATGGAAAACTGATCTTTGAGAGTATCGTAGAATACCTAACTAAGAAACTTTAGGTCAGCAACTCTCGGCAGCCCTGATCTAGCGCCCATTTTCATTATGCATCTTGAAGCAACGAAGTTGCCTATTCGTCCACACTCGCTGAGGCTTCTCCTGTTTATTAAACCGTAAAGGAAGCCAGCACAGAAGGCGTCACCGGCACCTGTCGTGTCAACAACATTGACCTTGAAAGGCTCTATCAGGTGACTCTCTCGGCCATCAGTCACGTAGCAACCCTTGGAACCCAATTTGACGGCCACTATCTTGACACCCTTCTGCAGCAGGAAATCTGCACCTCTGCAATACTCCTCTATGCCTGTCAGTTTTTCAAGTTCACCAGAATTGGGCATCATGACGTAGGTCTTTTTCAGTATCGGCTCCAGTTTGCTCAGTCCTTTTCTCGCGTACAGGGCTCCTGGATCGAAGCTGACCTTAACGTCGTCGAGCATTCTTTTCAAGAGTTCTATCTGTGTTTGGAACGATTTTTCTCCCACAAAAGAGGTTAAATGAAGAAACTTGGTGTTAAGAACATATGCGGTGTCTATTTCTTTCATTTCTATTGTGTCGTTCACGCCTGAGTCAATGTATAGTGCACGTTCGCCTCTCTCATCAACGAAGCCTGTGACTGTTCCGCTTCTTCCCTGTTTTGCGTGGACTATTCCGTTTGTGTCTACGCCTTCTTTCTGAAAATCTTGAAGAAGCATTTTACCCTCTCGGTCGCTGGCAATTTTTCCAATAAAACCTACTTTGTGTTTGAGCCTCGCCAAGCCGACAAGGGTGTTGGCTGCTGAGCCTCCGCAGGCTTCCGCATAATCTGTTACGAAGCTCTCTTCTTCAGCTGCAGCTATTCTGTTCACTTTAAATAATCTGTCCACGTTCAGGGCGCCGAAGCCTACAACATCAAAACCAGTCATTTGAACAGCTCTCGCAGGTAAATTTTATGTTCCCCAAGTTTTCCGCCATAATTGCCTGCTGATATCCCTGCCACGGCTTTCACATCGAGAACTGCTTCTATTCCTGCTTTCATGGCTTCTTTGACAGCTTGCAGTGAGACACCGCTGATCACTATTTCCGGGATGTAGTTTACATCCTTTGGCAGCTTTGATTCTCTGCCAAGTTTCCGTCTAAGTGAGGGACAGTAGGGATGATTTGTCGTTGGTCCTATCAGAGGAAAACGTGTTTCTGTCTTTGAACCCGCCGAGCACACGTCAAATGGCGTTATCACACCTTCAACATCACGTATTGCCGCCAAAGCTTTTCGGCCCGCCTCCCTAACCGCTTCCTTAGTTTCGCACATTATCCAAAAGTTACCGCCAGAAATTCCATGCGCATAACCCACGTATCTTTCTATAATAAAGTCTGGAACCATTATTGGAACGATGATGACGTTTCGTCCGTGACGTTGTTCTTCCCATTCGTATCCGTCTCCACAGTGGCCGACTCGTTCCATCATGTCTATTTTTCCTTCAGGCTTCACGGACAGGGCATCGAACACGACGGTGAAGGGTTTGACCAGAATGTCTTGGCGAATTCTGTAGGAAAGTTCCTTCTCGAACCGATTCACCATGTCCTGCAACGGCTTGCCCTTATCCAAGCCTTTCCAAAACTGCAGAATTGCTCCCTTTCGTTTGTCCGGTGTTTCTTTTTCTGTCAGCCATCTTTCGATGCCGTTATCAAGTCTGCCTATGACTCCTGACGGCGTGGCTGTGGCATCTTCTGCGGCTCGCTCTAATGTCTCTTCGTCGTCTGCTGTCACGACGAGCCTGCAGTAGAGTCCGTCAAAAGCTTCGGCATACGTGTCTTCTATCTCCGTTTTTCCAATCATGCGCTTACCCCAGTTTTCCTATAGCTTCGCCTCTGACCTTTTTCCTGAAGTTACTGCTTTCTTTGGCCAGAGTTTCCATATTTTGAGCTGTAATTATTTTAACTTTGGGCAACTTGCGCGGATACAACGCGAATAGACTGCTGAGTAAGGGTTTGCTTATTTTACTTTCAGTTAGTGTTTTGTGATTCCAGTTTTCCACTAGTGCTAGGGTTTGTTTTCTTCCGAAGCGGCAAAGTGCTTCCGCGATCACCGCTGTGACTAGACTAGTTTCAGACAGGACAGCAATTTCCGCGTTCTTTACAGCATAGCTGTTACCATTGAAAGACACGGCTAAACCGCCTTTCTGCTTGACAAGTTTAAAGGCTTCATCATCAGTTATGCTGTCGCCCACGTACATAACATCTTCAAGCGTGATATCCAGTTTCTTGGCAATGTCTCTTATTGCTTCGGCTTTCTCGCTTCCGCCGACAGGATGGACTTCGGAGTACATCTTGCCAATTTGGGATTTTGTGATTTCTTTCCAGAATATTTCGTCTAGTCTCTGAATTGTTGTTTTATGTTGTTCTGGAAAATCGTTTATGGATTTTGCGTTTGCAGGAATTTCTATTGTGGTCATCTTGGCTATTTCTTTAGCAGTTTCTTTCATTTTTGCGGTTTCTTCTGCGGTTATGCTGTATTTGTCGATGCTGAGTTTTGTGCAGTAGGTGTTTTCGTAGGGGAAATCTAGTGTTTGACAGAGTGTCTGTATGTAGTGTTCGTAGCTTGTGCTGACAATGAAAGCGTGGTCGATGCTTCTTATGTGTTTCAGAGTTTCTTTCACGTTTGAGATTAGTAACAGGTTGGCTGCTGAGAATTCGCGCATTTTTCTGTCAGTAACGCTGTATGCTTTAAGGAATGGCAAGATCAGTTTCAATGTGTCGCCAGGTCTGTAGCCGGGTCTTTTGATGATGTCGGCGGTTACGTCGTCGTAGCTGCTTATTACGGTGAAGAGCCTGTCTCCGTTGGGTATGAAACTTGAGGCTATTTCGTAGGCGTTGTCGTTCTTTGATATCGGGCCTTCGCAGTCTGTGATGAAGATTCTTTTCACTGTTTGCGCCTCAGGGTCTCCATGTGTTTTTCGCTGGCTTCTATGTGCTGTTCTGAGGCTATGTCTGTTCGGTTCCAGAGCGCTCCACCTTTAATGGCTTCTATTCCTTCCAGCGAAATCTGTCTCGCATTTTCGATGTTTGCGCCAATGCCGACGACTGCCACAGTTCTGGACTTCAAGGCATAGATTTCGCTATTGCGTTGCTCCATGGAACCGGGGTATATGCGGATGCGGTCTCCATACTTTTTGCTCAGTTCATAGGCTTTTGACAAGTCCACCGACTTGTCTATTTCGGTTTTGTCTACAAGGGTTGGATGTGTTTCTGCGTAGCCGCCGTAGGCTGATGGAACCTTGTAGGTTACGACAGTAGCGGTTTTTTCCAGTTCGATCTTGTTGAGATTGCTTTCCAAAATTTTGAAACATACGTCAATAAAGTCGTCTTTCAAAATTGGAAGAATGTTCATTATTTCCGGGTCGCCTGGCCGACTGTTATTTTCAAGAATCTTAGGATGCTTGCCCGCGTGCATGAATGCCATGTACAAAGGTACACCTTTTAGGCCAGTGTTGCTCTCAAGTTTCCACTTGTTGAAGATCTTGCTGACAATTTCCTCTTCTTTGCCTCTTTCATATGCATTCAGGAAGGGAAGTACGTCGCCAGTGTTCTTGTATGAGCCCATTCCGCCTGTGTTTGGTCCTTTGTCATTGTCAAACGCTCGCTTGTAATCTCTCGTGTCAGGCAGAGGTATGAGGTGCTTACCATCGCATAGAGCTTGGAAGCTGGATTCTTCTCCTTCGATTTTCTCTTCTATTATTACGGAACCATGTTGGAAGCTCGATAGAAAGTGGTCGAAGAGCTGCTCGCGCGTGTTGAAGTGGTCGCCCCAGACGCCGACTCCTTTTCCTGCTACTGGTTTGTCGGGTTTTACTACAGCAAGATTGTGGAGTTCATCAAGCCATCTGTGCACAGCTTTCTTTGCATCAGCTGTGCTTCCAAAGTCTTTTGGGTTGAATATCTTGAAGCGTGGATTCACGTCGGGCACTATTTCCTGAAACAGGAGCCGCTGCTTGACTTTGCTTTCTTCTATGGCGCACTCCTGGGTAGGACAGATCATAGGAATCCCTGTTACCTTTTCAACGAGGTCGCGGACGCCTTCAATAATGGGTTTTTCAGGGCCGACGATGCCGAAGTCGATGTGGTCTTTGTTTGTTTTTGCGAACTTGCAGATTTCCTGTATGTTCAAGTCGGGAATGACAACGTGTTTTGTGGCGGCTTTCAGGTTAAAGGGGTTCCTCTGCTTGTCTGCTATGTAGAGTTCTACGTCATAGTTTTGGCTTCTTGCGAAGGCATCAACCATCGCGGCTTCTCTTGACCCGTAAGAAACGACAAGTATGCCTGTTTTTTCCATTGTTAACCCGGTTCCAGTTTATTTATGGGATGAATAGAAAAGCCTACTGCATCTTGTCTAGTTATGTGGCTTTGATTGCTTCTTCCATCTCGTAAAGTCTTCCTGTTTCTTCGTAGCCTTCTTGGAATTTCTTCTTCATCGTGTCCGCTATTTTCTGCGCCAGCGGTGTCGGATACTTGCCTGTTATGCATGCTGTGCACAGCTCGTCTTTTGCGAAGCCTATTGCCTTCACTAAACCCTCGATTGATTGGTAGCACACTGCGTCTGCGCCGATTATTTCTGCTATTTCCTCGGCTTTGTGTTTTGAGCCTATGAGCTGACCGTAGGTGGCCATGTCTATTCCGTAGAGGCATGGACCAATGATTCGCGGGAAGGTTACGAAGACGTAGACTTTTTTGGCGCCCATTTTGCGAAGTTTTTCAATTATTACTTTTGTGGTGTCGCCTCGGACTATGCTGTCTTCGGTTATTATGATTCGTTTTCCTTTGATTTTGGGTGCGAGAATGTTGATCTTCCTGTCTATGGTGGATCGGCGTTCTTTGCTGAGGAGAAGGAACGCTCGCTCGGTGACGTATCTGTGTCTTCGTGAGGCTCTTTCCCAGCGGATTCCAGACTGCTCATGAACCCCCATGGCTGGGTCGTCGCCAGTTTCAGGAATAGAAAGAATCATGTCAGCATCCTTCACGACGTCAGGGTTCTCTTTGACCAAGTTTCTGCCAAAATCTTCACGAATCTCATAAACATACTTATCGTCAAACTGTGAGTCAGGTCTTGCGAAATAGGCAAATTCGAACGCGCAGAAAGCTTTCTTTTCGCCTTTGACGAGTTGCTGTCTCGTGAATCCGTCTCTTGAGACTCTGACCAGTTCGCCGGGTTCAAGTTCAAAATCTCTTTCGAAGCCGTTTATGTCTAGACTGACGGTTTCCGAGGAGAATGCATATGTTGAGCCATCTTGACTGTGTCCCGCACACAGGGGTCGTATTCCGTGTGAGTCTTTGAAAGCGAAGAACTCTCCATCCTGTGTGATGCAAGCTACGGAGAAGGCGCCATCTATTTCTTTCATGCACGTTTTGACTGCGGAAGGTATGTCTTTGCCTTTGAGCAGTTCAAGCATGAGCTTGTGACAGACGAGTTCAGCGTCGCATTCGTAGCTGAATTTTGGAAATTCCTTCTCTATCTCTTTCACGAGTTGAAAAGTGTTAACGACGTTGCCGTTA
>JBGPAV010000043.1:0-7913 GCA_041480925.1 Bathyarchaeia archaeon
AAAGCCAAGTCTATGTTCTTGAGGCTGCGCATTTCTGGAATAAAATCTGTGTCTCCAGCGTGATAGATCGTCTTGCCTTCCGCCTTTATCAAGTAGCCCACTCCGTATCCTTTAGGATGCCATGGTTTTCCAGAGGGCTTAAACCGCTTAGTATTGTAAGCTTCAACGGCCTCAATTCTTATGCCATCGACGGTGGTTTCTTCTCCAGGTTTGATGGATCTAACGTTTTCACCGAGCCGCTTGGCACAGTTTTTTGGAGCGACCACGACGGTGGCTTTCTTGCGAAGCTTCTGGATTTTAGGTGGGCTACAGTGGTCACCGTGGTTGTGCGTCACCAATATGATATCCGCTTTCTCAGAAGTCTCAATCATCTTTCCATATTTCTTCAAGTCTACATAGATTATTTTGTCCGTAATTCTGATTTGAAAACTGGCATGACCAAGCCACTTAATGTAAATCGTCATTTTAACACCAAATATCAATATGAACCGACAAGCGCATTTAAAACTTAAGCCGACTTTCTCCATTTCCGCAATCAACAAAGAAAAATATAAAGATAAAAAATGCATTAGAAGATCAGCATGGCTTACATTGGAAACCTAAGCTTTTAGTTAGCCGTTTAAAGTCTTTGGCGCTCATCCATTCTGTTTTCAGATACGCACATATTCTTTCTTCGCTCAGACCGAGCCTTTTCGCTTCTTCGACAGCTACGCGATAGGCTTCGACTTCTGTCGGTCTTTCAATGTATGTGAAGTCGCTGTCAAACAGTTCTTTTCCTTCCATGAACTGTCTGACGTGAACAAGCTCATGTATTATGTCCAAGTATAAGTCGGTCAGATCGCCATCATTCAAGTAGCGGGCGCTAATCAGAAGATGGCCATCCGAATCGCTCACACCCATATAACCTCGGAAACCTGCAAATTCGACCCGAAGATTTACGAGAACTTCCTCGGTTTTCTCGCCGAAGATTCGCCTGACAGCTTCGACTTTCTCGAAACCCTTGAAGTAATCTGTGAAGGAGTGCGTCACCACTTTAGCTTTACGCAAGATTTTGACGCCGAGTTTTTGCTCTATCGAAGCTTCCCCCTAAATAGCTTGTTGTCCATGTATGCAGATAGTAGTAAAGCTTATCCTCTTGCGCTGTCTGGAATAGACGCATTACTACCCAACCCAGTCTACACGCCTGAAAGAAGAACCACGGTATGTACAGCGTAAGAGAAATGTCAAAAGAAGATATTCCGTTTGCAGCTAGTCTTGCAGACACAATGAACTGGAACCTCGGCACAGGTGACTTCGAGTTCATGATGGAACTTGAACCAAAAGGATGCTTCACTCTTCTCTATGACTCTGAAAGAGTGGGCATCGTAACAACTGTGGCTTTCGGCAGTCTAGGCTGGTTCAGCAACCTAATTGTCTGCGAAGACCACCGAGGAAAGGGAGCCGGAGCCTCGCTGGCTACTCACGCCATCAAATATCTGAAAGACAAAGGAGTAACGACAATCGGTCTCTATGCATACACTGAAAGAATCTCTTTCTACAGGAAGCTTGGCTTTCAGTACGACTCGGACTTTATAGTTTTGAAAGGAAAAAGCTCCGTAGCCACAAGCGCCAAGCATGTAGGACAAGCTAAGAAAGCAGACATAGAGAAGATTCTAGGCTTCGACTATTCCTGTCTTGGGGTCGATAGAAAAAGAATGCTTGAACCGATCCTTCTGGACGAGGACAATCTGTGTTATGTCTCTGCTGAAGACAGAAAGCTAAACGGTTACATCATTGCCAAAGTGTTTAATGGAATGGCTGAATTGGGACCCTTAGTGTGTGAATCTGGATGTGGCAATATTACAGTCGATTTGATTAACACTGTTCTGAGCAGACTTGAGAATTTTGAAGTCTCCATGTGTGTTTCAAACAAGCAAACGGCTATTCTGCGTTTGCTCCAAACTCGCGGTTTAGAAGAGAGTTTCCGTGTTACCAGAATGTTTCATGGTCCCACATTTAACAGAGACTGCATTTTCATGGCAGAATCACTGGAAAGAGGTTGAGGAAAAAATGTCAGTTGACTTGTGCAAAATAATCGTAGAGGATTTTCTCAAGAACTCTTGGCCCTGCGTTGAAACAATAACAAGAGAATCCGCTACATTCAAAGAAGAAAGAAGACCGAATATCACGATGTTCTGCTTCAACAACGGGGTCAGGACAGACGTCACGTTTGATGGAAAAAAGTTCTTCCTCAGAGCTTCTGTCGAATATTCAAACCCACAGTTGACAGTAGAAGAGGTTCAAGGGATAATAGCAGCCCGCTTGCTTGAAGGCTGCGGCAACTACTTCCAGCAATACGGGCTACACACGTTCGAGACAAAGGACATTGACGCAATATGCGAGATTCTGAAGAAGCCACCGCAAGGGAATATCGTACCATTTCTTCTAAACACAGACGACATTGAACCTGACAGATACTCGATGAACCCTCTCAAAGAATCAATAACAAACAGCGGACAAAGCGCCTTCCCATGCGCCGCCGTCAAAACAGAAAACCTCGAGATAGATCAGAAATTTGCACAAAAATATGAAGGCTCACTGATATGCATAGGAGAGATCGAGCTGATAGCTCGACACCTGAAAAAATGTAGCAACTATATGGACATGGTGGACGCGGTTAAGTACGAGCAACTGGAGAGTTTTTCGAAATCCTTCGGAATCGATCTGAAACTTCCTTCAGTGAGAATGCCGCTGTCAATGCTTGAGAAAGAAAACTCTGACGGCCTGCTGCACCACATAATCAGAGAAACGCATAACGATTACCAATCGATTGAACGTGTCTACAATTGCATGGGAAGAAGCATGAAAAACCTGACAACCCTTCTGACTGTTCCTCATTCACAGAAAGGCTACGCATCAAAACGCGCGGCCAGAGGAAAAATCTACTTTGATGAGACAAAACTCAAAAACGTCAAGGTGGATTACAAAACGACGCTTCTATATCCAAACGCGATTGACCCCGCTGACGTGAGTGTTGCAAGAGCAGATGACAGCTTCACAGTTGAAGCAGACAACCTCACAAACTACGATTACAAACAAACACCTTCATCACCACAATTCTTCCTATACTCGCTAGCCTCTCCTGAAGACGCAGTGCTGTGGCATGGAATCGGCGCATTCGGCGCATCAGAATTGCTGAAAAGCTACACCACAACCCGCTTAGCTTGTGCCCGAAATTCGCTGATGAAAAACCTCCACGAAAAATACAGCGTCACAGTAAGAACGCCATTACAGTTTAACCTCGTTCCTAAGCACATGTGGTTCCACCCGACACACCGCAACATAGACGCCAGCATCGGCTGCGTCAGTGACCTCAAATTTCTAGCAGACATCGGCATGAAAATGGAATATTTATCAACAGACCAGTACATACGAAAATAAATCCGCAAACACGAAAGCCTCAAGAACTGCAACTTCCTCCATAAGACAACGTTTTTAGGAGGCAAGCTGTAAAACCTTGTCTTCGTGTTGACCATGTACTTCAAACAAGTAAAACAGCAAGGCGACAACTTCTCCTACATCATTGCAGATGAAAACAGCAAGGAAGCGGCAGTCGTTGACCCAAGCTACAACGGTAAAACTCTGACTAAACTGGCGAAGGATCAAAACTTCACGGTCAAATATGTCATCAACACCCATGAACACGGCGACCATACTGCTGATAATCAAACCTTCAAATCAAATTTTGGAGCGAAAATTGTTGCGCACAGCTCATCACGAATTAGGAAGGACATCAGCGTAGTTGACGGTGACACGCTAACAGTTGGCAAAGTGGCAATAAAGATTATTCACACTCCGGGACACACACCTGATGGAATATGCTTGCTAGTGGACGACAAGATATTGACAGGGGACACGCTCTTCGTGGGAGAATGCGGCAGAACAGATTTGCCGGGAGGAAGCGCTAAAGACATGTACAACAGCCTCTTCCAGAAACTGATGAAACTAGATGATCACGTCGAAGTCTACCCAGGCCACGATTACGGATCAGCTCCACACTCAACAATCGGCATCGAGAGAAAAACAAACTACGTACTTCAACCGCGTAGCATTGAAGAGTTTCTAGACTTCATGAGCACGCCCTAGATCAAGTCAAATTGTGAGAAGGCTATTCAGAGAACTTTTTCAGAACTCCCAAAGCATTCAAAGTTATCCACTTGCTCGGCTTGCCCTTCCGCTCAACATTAACCAGAAAGCGACCATTGAAGGTGTCCTCGAGAAGCCACTTACCTTCATCATTCTGTTTTGAAACCACGAGATCTATGGCTTCCTGCATGCGTTCATCTTTGACATCGAGTTTTGTCAGTATTTGAAGAATTTCCAACACGTCTGTTTGCCACATTTTGGGAAAGCCCAAACGTAGCCAGCTAGGTTTGGAAACTTTGCTTAGGTCGTGACTCCTCTTGTAAATGTGATGAGCCAGAACATATTCAACACCTCGGTCAATCACATTCTTCACATTACTTGATCTCTTCTCAACTGGAATCTCGGCCAGAGCCTTCAAAGCTTTGATTACGCCCATATGACAACTGTGTTTTCCCCAGCAACTCACATATCGGTCATAGGGCCAGCCTTTGACTCGTTCTGCAAGTCCATCATCAAATCGCTGATACCTGGCTATCCACTCGATTGCATACTGAATTCGCTCATCCTCCAGAAGACCAAACCTGAGCAGACTGTAAACCATGTTACCTGTCAAGCATGGAATAACCGCATCACGTCTTCCGCCTTTCTCATCTGTTCCAAAGTAGGAAAAGGCGCCGCTCTCACGATGCTGGGAACTTCTAAGTATGAATTCACAGGCCTTTCTAACGCGCTCATCCTTTCCATCTGCACCAAGTTCTGCAAGGAGTATAAGCGTCCAAACGGTTCCCTTGTACTTGGATCGAACATAGAAATCTGATGGACTGCCCCAGTATCCGCCGCTTTTCTGCTTACTCAAAATCTGCGGTACGATTCCAGTTTCCATAATCTGCTGTTTTGACTTTGCTACCTCAGAAGCGTTATCTGAGTGTTTCAAAAGATCAGTCAGTGTGAAGTATCGGACAGAAGGATTGTCTTCTTCTAACAGCCAATTTGTCGGATCTGCTTTCAGCATAGACTTCCAACTATTCAAAACTTTTTTCCTCCGCTGTTTCGATTTACCTTAGCTTAAATCCGTTTTGTCTAAATGTTCTTAAGCTAAACTGCTTTTTAATCTTTGACGATTTATGCCCGAAAGGTGAGTTGAAGTGCCGAGAGTTATTCATTTCGAGATAAACGCAGATAATCCTGAAAAAGCGACAAAATTCTATGAGAAGGTTTTTGGTTGGAAAATCAGCAAATGGAAAGGGCCCGTTGACTACTGGAATGTTTCAACTGGCGAAAAAGACGAGCCGGGCATTGATGGCGCAATAGTGAAGCGCATGGATAAAGGGACAACATTCCTGTTCGTAAATGTTCCATCTGTCGAGAGTTCATGAAGAAAATAGTCAATGCCGGAGGAAAAATCGTGACTGAGAAAACCGCCATTCCAAGCGTTGGCTACTCAGCCTATGTCAAGGATACGGAAGGAAACATCTTCGGGCTCTTCCAAGGAGACCCGAAGGCAAAAGGGGAATAGTGCAGTTTCATGGAGAAAGTTGTCGCTTATTGCGGATTGGTCTGTTCAGATTGTATAGCCTTCATAGCTACACATGAAAATGATGACGCCAAAAGGAAGGAAGTGGCCGCAATATGGACGAAGGAATATGGACGCGCATTCAAACCTGAGGAGATAAACTGCGAGGGCTGCGTGAAAGATGGGAAGCATTTTGGTTACTGCAATATCTGCGAGATCAGAAAATGCGGAATAAACAAAGGCGTGGCAAACTGCGCTTACTGCGTGGATTACGGCTGTGAAAAAATCGCTCATTTCTTCACGGTAGCACCGAAGGCGAAAGAAATGCTGGAGCAGATAAGACAAGAGACGCATAGGTAAACTCGTGCAAAACATTCTGCGACAGACTATAACTTAATATCTAAGCAAGCGTGCTTACTGTTGAGAAGTAGAATTTCCATAGAGATTATGGGCAAAAGAGCTTCCGCTACTTTTTGTCGCTGTCTTTATCATTCTACTGAAAATACATGAGGTGAAAACTATGACAATGGGAAACAGGCATCTTAGCAATCCGAAACAACCATGGATTGAAAGAGCTGACGCTATGCACCCAACAGGGAATAACTATTCTTCTGAACTTAGAAGCTGGGTGCAACACGTGATAATGGAAGCTGAAAGGAACAACAACCCGACGAAAGTCGACCAGTTCTTGAAGCTTTTGAGAGATCTCTAGAAAAATGAAGACATGAAATGCTGAGACAACATAGCATTATAAGATCTCAGGTTTCCATTCTTTTTTGTTTGATGATTATATTCAAGATATTTTAAACATAGGGGCCAGATTAATTGTATAGAACTTAATCCCACAAGTCTTTTTAATTCAGAAGACGCATTATAATAATGCTAAAACTTGAGGAGAAAGGGAAAATGAAAAGGAATCTTACTGCAGGTGCTGTCTCTTTGTTGCTAATTTCACTAATGATTACAAGCTCGCTTACAATCAGCGTGCATGCTGATCCATGGTACTGGAAACCAAACTATGATGACTACGCACCAAGTGGAGTGCCTGATTTCGACCAGAGGCAATGGGGCACCTACATTTGGAAGGATCTAGGAGGCCAAGGTGGCTGGAGCCATTGCGGACCGGTAGCTGTTGCCAACTCGATATGGTGGCTTGACTCGGAATTTGAGCCAAATCCAATACCTCCACCTATTATCAATGATGGCTATCCACTGGTTCAATCATACGGTCAAGGCCAGTGGGATGACCACAGCCCGCAAAATGTTCCTTGGCTTGTCGAGCACCTAGCATATTTGATGGATACTGACGGAAGAAGAACAGGACTGGTTCATTCTGGCACAGACGTTCATGATATGGAAGCTGGATTGTCTCAGTACTTGTCGTGGACAGGAGTCAACCCGCAAGGCGATGTCAACGGCGACGGTGAAGTAAACCAAACCGACGTAAACATAGTCTCAGCAGCATTAGGAAGCGCGCCAGGAATGCCAAACTGGAACCTTGCAGCCGATGTGGTTCCAGCTTCAACGACTTATCCACCAATAGCTGACAATGCAGTTAATATGCTAGATCTCAATTTCGTTGCAGCCCATGTAGGACAAAAAGGCATGTTCTATGAACACACGGTGATGATGCCTGATTTCAGCTTCATCGAAGAAGAACTGAAGAAATGTCAAGACGTCGTGCTTCTCATCGGTTACTGGATCTTTGACATACAATCAGGAATTTGGTACAGAGAACCAGGAGGCCACTATGTAACAGTAGCAGGCGTCGATTCTAGCGACCAAAAACTAGCTCTCAGCGACCCTGTTCAGGACGCATTTGAGACAGGCTTGATCCCAGAAGGCCGCATTCCTATTCCGCACATACACATGCCGCCTGAACCACCATTCATCACACATAACGATGCCGCATTCGTGTCTCAAGACATCTATAACGCTCAAACAATATTCCCAATGTTTCCATTTCCACCATGCCCAGGAGGCAACTGGATGATAGTCAACTTCGCCAGCTGGAGACCTGCCCCACCATTCTTCGCTGTCATAGAATCAGCTGTTGTGACCTCGCCTCTCGCAGTGCATGACATTGCGGTCACCGAGGTAACAACGTCGAAGGACGGATGCGTACCGAAGCCTACATTATGCCAAAACTACACGGCAGAGATAAAAGTTAAAGTAAGAAACCAAGGCGGTTACGTCGAGAGTTTCTTTGATGTATTCTGCTACGTATCAGATCTCCTGAGCACGTATGAGGTTGGTATGCAAACAATTTCGCTCA
>JBGPAV010000044.1:0-7826 GCA_041480925.1 Bathyarchaeia archaeon
AGTCCTAGGTAATTGTTGGAGCAGAACATCAGAACTTTTTTGCCGTCAACGTTGCACCATGGAGTGCTTGGACCCTGTAGTATGCGAAGTTTCCAGTCGATCTGGTTCTTCACTAGGTCTTGGTATTCGTCTCGTAAGAATAATGTTGGATTTCTCGTTTTTATCATGCCTCCTTTTGGGTTATTTCCTCAATCTTTCTCTTAAACTATTTCCCTCCATTTTGAAGATTTGTTTCATCTAGAGTTTGCCTTCGGCAAAACGCTTTGACAGCTTCTCTATCATGTCTCGGGTCATCGATGGTAAGTCATACTTAGGCTTCCAGCCCCACTCCTTCCGAGCGGCTGTGTCGTCTAGAGACATTGGCCATGAATCAGCTATCTTTTGTCTGAAGTCGGGTTTGTAAGCGCATCTGAAATCAGGTATGTGCTTCCTTATTTCCGCTGTCAACTGGCCTGCGGAGAAGCTCATTCCGGCGACGTTGTAGCTTGTTCGGCACTTGATTTTGGACGAGTCTGCCTCCATTAGATCTATGGTTGCTTTGAGACAGTCAGGCATGTACATCATGGGCAAAACAGTGTCCTCCCTGACGAAGCAAGCGTATTTCTTGTTCTTTATCGCCTCATAAAAGATTTCCACAGCATAGTCTGTTGTCCCTCCACCAGGCGGCGTTTCGCTGCTGATTATGCCTGGATAACGAACGCTTCGGACATCCACTGCGTACTTCATGAAGTAGTAGTTGCACAATAGTTCTCCTGCACCCTTTGTTACTCCATACATTGTGCCTGGAATGAGTATGGTGTCTTGCGGCGTGTTGCTACGAGGCGCTGTGGGACCGAAGACAGCGATCGAACTCGGCCAGAATATTTTAGCAAGTTTCTGTTCCCGGGCAATCTCAAGAACATAGTATAAGCTATTCATGTTGACAGTCCAAGCAAGCTGCGGATTCTGTTCACCTGTCGCAGATAGAAGGGCAGCCAAGTGATAAATCGTATCAACACTATGTTTCTTCACGGCCTTCTCGATGCTTGTTTTGTCAGAGACATCAATGGATTCGTATGGGCCGCTGCTGAACAATTTGTCGCTTGGTTTGCGGCTGTGTCCGACGGCGACGACGTTTTCACCGCCGTACTTCTTTCTCAGCTCCAAAACCAGTTCAGAACCTATCTGTCCCGTTGCTCCTGTTACGAGAATTTTCGGTTTCTTGGATGACATTGCGTTAACCTCTCTGATAGCTGAAGATGAAGTTTTGAGACAATGGATATAAGAGTTTTTGAGAACGAACCCTATTTAGAACGTTCATGGAATGATCTGACACACTGATCATGACTGAAATGGTTATAGGGTATCAGATTGATTTGTGAGTGAGAAAACATGAAACTAGGTTTCATTGTCAACCCGATCGCAGGCATGGGTGGCAAAGTGGGCCTGAAGGGTACTGATAACGTCTTGAAAGAAGCCATAGCAAAAGGAGCTGAACCAGTAGCCCCGCGTAGAGCTACAGAGTTTCTCAAAAAGCTAAAGGACATCAAGACAAATGCCAAAATCGAACTGATAACTTGCCCCAAAAAAATGGGCGAAGAAGAAGCAAGAGGGGCAGAATTCAAATGCAAAGTCTTGCCAATGAATATTGGCAGAGACACAAGTGCTGAAGACACGAAAACCGCTGCGAAACTCATGGCAACCGAGAAAGTCGATTTGATAGTCTTTGTCGGAGGAGACGGCACAGCAAGAGACGTTTTTGACGCACTTCAAAACACTGAGGAATTACCTGTTCTTGGCGTTCCTTCAGGAGTCAAAATGTACAGCGGCATATTTGCCGTCAACCTTCTGGACGCGGCTGAAGTTGTTGTCGCTTTCGCTGAAAAAACCGCTGAAACAACAGAATTTGAGATAATGGACGCGGATGAAGAAGCCATACGAAACGATGCATTCAATGTGAAGCTTTATGGTTTCTCAAAGGGACCATTTCTTCCTGCTCACATTCAGGGAAGCAAACAAGTGAGTCCGGAAAACATTGACGAAGCCGACAACCAAAAGGCAATAGCACGTTTTATACTGGAAGAAATACCGTCAGACGCAACACTAATTCTTGGCCCAGGAACCACAGTCAAGCGTCTTGCGGAACTGTTAGGCGTCAAGAAGACTATCTTGGGGGTAGACATCTGCAGTGGCGGCAAGGTCATCTCTGATGTTGACGAAAAAAAGATTCTAAACGTAATCAAAGACGGGCATAACGTGTGGATTATTCTCTCGCCAATCGGGCATCAAGGAATCATTCTTGGAAGAGGAAACCAGCAGATAAGCCCGAAAATAGTGAAGCGAATCGGAAAAGAAAGAATAGTTATCGCAGCCACGAAAAGCAAGCTTCAAAGCATCGAAGGAAACGTATTGAGAGTTGACACTGAAGACGCTGAATTAAACAACATGCTCAGAGGCTACATGAGAGTCGTCACTGACTACAGAGAATGGCGTCTAGTACAAGTTCGCTGAAAGCAAAATCTGCCAACATTAGTGCGGAAAACTATTTCAGGACAGGTTCGCACATTGAGTTAAGAGCCGAATTTTGGAGTCTTGCCGAGGAGATTCATCAGGGTCGGCATCAAATCTATGCCTCTGATACGGTTCAGCCCGCCTTTTGCACATGATCTTTCACCGAACTCTTCCACGTCATCACGTCGAACATATGGGCCAGTTATGACTATGGGCACAGGATCTCCTTCATGGTTTCCAGTCAGCACAGAGGTTGTATGATCAGCAGTCACCGCCAAATAGGTAGAGTCGACATCAACATTGTTGAGAAGATGTCCGATAAGGCCGTCAACTTTTTCGATAACTTCAATTTTCTGCTTTAAATTTCCATCGTGACTTGCAACGTCTGTGGCTTTAACATGCAGAAGAACGAAGTCAAAACGCTTCAGAGCTTGAACCGCCGCCTGTGCCTTGCCAAGATAGTTTGTGCTGGGTGTTCCTGTTGCCCCTTTAACGTCTATCAGTTCCATCTCAGCAGCCTTGCAAACACCTCTAACCAGAGGAGCAGCGGCAACGCATGCTGCCTTAACGTTGTATATCTGTGAGAGAGGTTTAACGTTCGGAATAGTTCCGGCGCCTCTACACAAAACAATGTTGGCAAGGTGTAGCCCGCGGTTTACTCGCTCTTTGTTAACAGGGTGATCTTTAAGAACTTTATGAAACTCACGAGTAAGTTCGTTCACGATATTTGCTGTCAGTTTTGCCTCTGAACTGTCATCCAAGGGCTTGGCTTCCAAAACTCGGCTACCTATTACTCCCGGATCTGAACCGCTGACAGCAGTCGAAAGTTTTGGGCCACGAATACTCAGAACAGTTCGATGCTGAATAGTGCTCTTAAAAAGAAAATCAGCACCTGAGCTTTTTTTCAATCTAACCTTTTGAAGGCTCTTCGCAAGCTGAACCGCATCCTCATTTGCGATTCTGCCTGCTCGTCTGTCAATAATAGTCATATGTTCGTCAACTGTCGCGAAATTGCAGCGAAAAGCAACATCGCCAGGCAACACTTTCACTCCTGAGCCCAAGGCTTCCAAGGCACCCCTTCCTGAATAGACTTTCAGCGCGTCATATCCGAGAAGAGCAAGTGTCGCAACATCACTGCCGGGAGGTCTTCCAGGTGATATGAGATCAAGCAAACCGCAGATACCCGTTTTTGTCATATGGTTCAGAGAAGGCCTGTTTGCAGCTTCGAGAGGCGTTTTCCCGCCTAATTCCTTAACTGGTCTGTCAGCCATTCCGTCAGCAATAACCAAAATTGCCTTCAAACCCAAACCACGTCATCCTCAGTCGATGGAACTTGTACTCAATTCTAGAAGCGGCTGAGTTAAAACACTTGTGCATCCTGAATAAGAAAGAAAATATTTAATAGCGCCCGGCCTAACATTGGAGAAGAGTGGTTGAAATGGGCGATTGCGTTCCACATCACTAAGCAATTCTCGGAACACTTAGCCCGTATTAGGATTTGCTTTTCAATACAATTATATTCAGCCACTGGAGAGCATTTGGAGAGATCGAAATGTCGGATACTGGAGTCACTGTAAAGAAGAACGAAGACTTCTCAGAATGGTACACGCAAGTTATCCTGAAATCGGAACTTGCAGATTATGCGCCTGTCAAGGGCTGCATGATCTTCAGAGAAAGCTCATACGCTATCTGGGAAAAAATCCAAGAAATCTTTAACGAGAAAATAAAGGCTACTGGGCACAAGAACGTCTACTTCCCGCTATTCATTCCCGAAAGCTTTCTGAAAAAAGAAGCTGAGCATTTTTCAGGTTTCACCCCGGAAGTAGCTTGGGTCACTCAGGGAGGAGACACGCTGCTTGAAGAAAAACTAGCCATAAGGCCCACATCGGAAACCATCATGTACGCCACATATGCGAAATGGATCAGAAGCTGGAGAGATTTGCCCATCAAGCTGAACCAGTGGTGCAGCGTTGTAAGATGGGAAACCAAAGCTACGAAACTCTTCCTCAGGACAAGAGAATTTCTCTGGCAAGAAGGACACACTGCACATGCTACAAAAGAAGAGGCAGATCAGGAAGTGATGGAAATTCTAAACGCTTACAGAGATGTGATGGAAAGCTACCTAGCCATCCCCGTGCTTACAGGAGTGAAAACGGAAAGGGAGAAATTCGCTGGCGCATTGTACACGACGACCCTTGAAGCGATGATGCCTGACGGAAAGGCTCTGCAGATGGGAACATCACACCAGCTAGGACAGAACTTCTCAAAAGCCTTCGGCATCAAATTCCTAGATCAGCAAGAAAAAGAGCAAAATGTCTGGCAAACCTCATGGGGTTTCTCAACGCGCATAATAGGCGCACTAGTAATGCTGCATGGAGACGACAAAGGCTTAGTGCTGCCGCCTAAAATTGCACCAATACAGGCTGTGATCGTGCCAATACCCTACAAAGGTGCTGAGGCAGAACTAATAGTAACGAAAACCAAGGAGATCCATGAGAAACTGCAGAAAAACGGAGTATCCGTCATCCTTGACGATAGACCGGAACATACGCCAGGCTGGAAATTCAACGAGTGGGAACTGAAAGGTGTCCCAATAAGGATTGAGATAGGCCCTAGAGACGTCAAACAAGAACAAGCGGTTCTAGTTAGACGAGACACATCGCAAAAGATTGTAACAAAAGAGGAAGAAATCACTGACGCTGTGTCGAAACTGCTTGATGATATTCAGAGAAGTCTCCTCAGTAAAGCGAAAAGATTCCTAGAAGAAAACACCACCTCTTTAAAGACTTATGAAGAATTCAAGCAGGTTCTCGAGAACAAAGGAGGATTCATAAAAGCCAACTGGTGCAAAAGCTCAGAGTGCGAAGAGAAAATCAAAGAAGAAACTGGTGCAACCATACGACTGATTCCATTCGAGAAAGAGAAACTGTCTGCAAAATGCGTATATTGCGGGAAGGAAGCAAAAGAAATTGTTTACTTCGCGCGCTCATACTAGTTGAACAAGCAAAAATATACTCCTGTTTTCTCAATCAGACAGCTTCACGCGCTTGTTTAACTGTCCAATAGCATCATCAAGCCCCAGTTTCTTCAACGTCTCCTTCGTAGGTATTCCTCGTTCATCCCAGCCTCTGTGCTTATAGTAGGTCTGCAACATCGAATTGTACTTGGCTCGGTCAAGCTTCGAACCCTTCAAAGGGCCTTCAGTTGTGGGTTCTTCAAACCACCGGGCAGGCGGAACATCCATCTCGTTAGACCAGTCCTTGCCGTATTCACGAATCCAGAACGCACGAGTCAAGTTGAAGATTCTATCCGCGGTGAAGTTCAGCATGTCCCAGTTCATGTCTAGGCCAGTTGCTGCATGCAAAAACTTCGGATACCACTCAAGTTCAAAACCAACTTCAACCCATGGAAGCCTGCAGACAGTTAGAGACTCAAAGACACCTGCACGAATACGCTGCAACTCGATGACTTTGTCAACCTTTTCGGCTCCGTAGCTTTTGCGGTCAGTTTTGACTTCCCAAGAGATCACCCAAGCGTCTTTGTGGTGGGCACCTATTGAGCTAGTTGAATAGGCTAAAGCCATACCTGGCGTAGTGTGACAGTCGTAGGCGGATATCTCCAAACCTTTCACATGCATCGCCCATTTTTCTGAACCACGCCCGACTTTCTCTGCAACCGAGCGAACTCCTTCGGCAAGCAAATGGCCTAAACCTCTTCTAAAAGCAATATCTTCAACCAAGTCCTTGGTCGGTTTGAAACTTCCCCAAGGAACCTTCTCTTTGATTAACCCTTTTTCGGAAGCTTCCATAGCGAAGCCAAGAACATTGCCCAATGAAATGGTATCTAATCCATACTCGTCAGCAACTCGGTTCAACGCCGCAACCTGTTTGAGGTTGCCAAGACCTATATTTGAGCCCAGCATTGCGACATTCTCGTAGTCAAGCTCTGAATCTTTTCTGTTCGAATCTCTGACAACATTGCCACAAGTCATGTTGCATTGCGGACACCCACGATTTGAAACTTTTATCTTCTCCATAGCGAAGCCTCCGATGGCTTCTGCTTCTTCAAAGACCCCTTCACTGTAATTGTAAGTCGGAAGCACACTATTCTCTTGACTCCACTCAATTGTCATCATCGTACCTTGCCGTTTCCAGAAAGCGTAAGCAGGTTTGGTCAGAACCTCCCGATATGATTCCGCGCCCAGTTCCTTCATCTCTTTCGGATACGCTGCGGGCAACTCGCCAGATCCGATAACAACTACTGCCTTGAGATTCTTTGATCCCATTACCGCGCCAATGCCAGGTCTGCCGCCAGCACGACCTCCTTGACAGACAAGGTTTGCGAAAGTAACTAAATGCTCTCCGCCCTGACCGATCAGCAATATGCCTGAGCTTGACCCGTACAAGTCTCTCAGTCTTTTCTCGGCAGTGAATGTATCTAAACCCCACAGGTCTTTTCCATCGAGAAAGTCGACAGTCTTGTCTCGGACAAGCAGCGCTGTGGGTTTCTCGGCTTTGCCTTCAATTATTATTGCGTCATAGCCAGCCTTCCGCATTTGCACGGCAACATAGGATCCAACGTTGCCATCTCCGTAGCCTCCAGTCAATGGACTCTTCGCAGCAACGACGAGTTTTCCACTGCTCGGCAGAGGCCAGCCGGTCAATGGGCCAGCTGCAAAAACAAGCTTGTTGTCTGGTGACAGGGCATCTGTTTTTGGTCTGAGTTCGTCCCAAAGTATTTTGACGGCAAAACCTCGGCCGCCCAAGTAATTTTCAGCAATTGATGCATCATATTGCTCAGCAACGGCCTTGTTTCTGCTCAGATTAACTCTCAAAAACTTGCCAGTCCAACCATACATAACGTTAACCGTCCTTGGAATGAACGCATAACTATCTTGTTGAAAGGTAAATAAAGTTAATGACTGGATTTAGCTAGATCACAAGTTTCTCAGGTTCAATGTTGCGATTCTTCAGACCTAAATCGCTCACCTTGAATTTTCTATCACCATAAAGCAAAGCATACTCCTCGCCATCATGGAGCGCGGCTGCAATTCTTCCGATAGCGTCAGCCTTCAATATTCCGCTTCCGCTGGCGCCGCCTGCAACCATCAATCCATTCTCCTCAAAAATTAGTGGCTGTCCATCTATAGTGTTAATCTCATACAAGCCGGCAAATGCGGAAAACGGTTGACAGTTGGTGAGTTGCGGGAAGTACTTCACCATCACCTGATACAGGCCAAACGTGTAATAGTTTTCCTCCGGCTCAGGATTATCTTCAATCTTGAAGGCTCTGGGGAACTCGTCCGCATACGCCAACCAGAGTGCATCTTCTTCAGG
>JBGPAV010000045.1:0-7770 GCA_041480925.1 Bathyarchaeia archaeon
CTGTTGCTGAATGGGGGCGCATGGTATGATCCAACAAGAAGACCTTTAGACAACATGGTTGGAAACGGTGTAGCCATTCTTGGGGACGCCGCAAGCTTAGTGAACCCCATACATGGCGGCGGAATTGGTCCATCGATGCTCAGCGGGCATCTTGCGGGAAAGACAGTGGTTGAAGCTCTGGAGAAAGGTGAACCAAGCCAAGAAGCGCTGTGGTCATACAACAAGCAGTACATGAGTTCATATGGAGGAAAACAGGCTGGACTTGACATTTTCCGTCTGCTGCTTATCGGAAGCAATGATGATGATTTGAATTATGGTATGAACTACAAGCTTCTCACGGAAGACGACGTGCTGAAAGCTGGCTTGGGCGCCGAGTTTCACCTGAACATTACAGAGACGGCTAAGCGAGTATTTAGAGGGTTGAAGAATGTGCGATTCCTGAACAAACTCAGGCTTACAGTCAACATGATGAGAGATGTCAAGGCTCACTATAGGAACTATGCAGAGACCACAAGGGATTTTGAAAAGTGGAAAATGGAAACAAAGAAGCTGTTCAAAGAAGCCAAGCAGAAAATTGGCGAGTGAGCTTTCGCTTGGTTGAAGTATATTTATATGCGGGTTTATCGGTTTGTTTTCCGGAAAGGTTTATTTTGCTGCTTGGCGCTATTGGTCAAGCTGCTGGCGGATATCATGTCCGCAGGGATGTGCCCCATGTTGGGGTGAACCGTAAACTAGGGAAGTGAAATGAAAAATGGCTTACAAGTATATTGCTGAGGCTTGGGCGAAACCTGAAAAGTCCTTCGTCGATAAACTAGCCCGTGAAAGACTGATAAAATGGCGCAGACAGTCAACCTTAACCAGAATAGACAAACCTACGCGCATAGACAGAGCCAGAAGACTGGGTTACAAAGCCAAGCAAGGCTATGTGATGGCAAGAATCCGTGTCAGAAGAAGTGGATTCAGAAAGCTGCGTCCAAGATCTGGACGAAGGCCCAAACGCATGGGCGTCAACAAGTTCAAACTGGCTAAAAGCATTAAACTCATAGGCGAAGAACGCGCAGCAAGAAAATTCCCAAACCTTGAAGTTCTGAACAGTTACTGGGTCGGTGAAGACGGGCGTTCAAAATGGTTTGAAGTAATCCTTGTGGACCCTAGTCATCCGGTGATAAAGTCTGATCCAGCTATCAACTGGATATGTGAGAACCAGCACCATCGTCGAGTTTTCAGGGGGCTAACAAGTGCAGGCAAGAAAATAAGATATCTAAGTACCAAGTCGCCCAGCAAAAAGTATCCGAAGAAAAGGATGAAACCGTAAATCGCTAAACCGAGAGTTGCAGTATAATATCGACTATGATGTTACATATTCAAGGAGGAATGCGATAGATGGAAATCAAACCTAAAGTCCTCAGGAGAAATGGCAAACAGCGAGAGGGAAAAGGCTTCAGTCGAGAAGAACTCAAACAAGCGGGAACAAACACAGCAGAAGCTCTCAGGCTTAAGATTCCAATAGACACGAAACGCAAGACGGCCCACGAACACAACATCGAAGCACTCAAAACCCTGCTGCAGAGCAGAAAGATCGGCTCCAAGCCGAAGGGAAAACCTAAAAGTTAAACCTTCACACTCTATATTTCTTATCTGTGATCTGACTTGTCTTCTAAATTCCCAATAGCCTACATAGACGTGAGAGCATTTGCACACGCAACCGAAGACACAGACAAGGTCCTCAAGGCCATACAGAATACTCTGCCAACCAAGTTAATCGAAACAATAAACGTCGCAAAAACCAGTCTTGCAGGACACCATGGAAACCCAATAACGCTCTACGAAACAAGAATAAAAGAAAAAACCACAACTCAGAAAGTGTTTGAAAAAATCTCTGCAAACTTGGGCATAATGGACAAAGAGCTTCTCAGTAACGAGATCCAGCTTCACCTCGAGAAGGGAAATCTCTACCTCAGACTTGATAAACAGTCCGCTTACCTTGAAGAAACGAAACTAAGCCAGATTGACCCTATACGCTTCAGGATACACTTCAAAAACTCCAAAACACAGCAAGTTATCGAAATCTGCAGAAAACACGGGTTACTCCCATGAAAAGACAATACGCTGACTTGCATTTAACCCCAAACATACGCGATTTCCAACAAGTTTCAGTAGTCGTAAACAAAGCCGCCCAACTCGGATATCACCTAATAGCACTGCTCTTTCCGCCAAACACGACACAGGAAGAACTCAAACAAATCCAAACCGCCTGCAAAGAAGCCAAGCTAGATTTAGCCACACGCATCGACCTTAAACCCAGAACACCAAATGACCTTACATATAACCTGCGCCAATTCAGAAGAAAATTTGAAATCATCGCCGTACTCTGTGAATCCAAAAACGTGGCAAGACAGGCCGCCAAAGATCACCGTGTGGACTTGCTCAGTTTCCCATCAACAGATTTCCGCCAAAGATTCTTCGATATGGCCGAAGCTGAACTTGCTTCAGCGTCGCAAGCATCATTGGAAATAAATACGAGGCCGTTGCTCACATTGGAAGGGCCAGCAAGGGCTCGTCTTCTTGCAAGCCTGAGGAAAGAAGCAGCTATAGCCAAAGGCTTCAAAGTGCCAATTATCATATCAAGCGGAACCTCAAACGGACTGTTAATGCGCAAACCGCAAGAACAAGCTGTATTGGCTCAGCTTTTTGACCTTGACAGGGAATATGCTCTCGACGCTGTCTCAAGAAACCCAATCGGAATTGTCACAAGAAACAGCCAAAAACTGAGCCCAAAATTCATCGCCCCAGGAATACGACTAGTCAAGAAGGGAAAAGATTGCTGAAAAGAACCAAACGCCGCTACCTCGCATTGCAAGTAGACTCAACAGAGGCAGTCGATCAAACTCAATTGATGAATGCTCTCTGGAACGCTATCACGAAACTCTACGGAGAACACGGAGCAAGCCAAACAGGCCTAACCCTCATAGAATACGATCCAGACGAAAAACTTGCAGTCATACGAACAAACAACGCAGCGCTCAACATGACGCGAGCCTCAATAGCTACGATAACAAAAATCGAAGAGAAACCCGTAGCAATACACGTATTAGCAATATCTGGCACAATTAAAGCGCTCCACAAGAACCTAAGACAATAGCCTTTTATGGAAAGTTTATTCGACTCAACTAATAATTTATGCACTGGGGGATGATGTAGCCGTCCCAGTCGGATTGCGGCTTCGCCGCCAACTCTTTTTGTTTTTCTGTCATTTCCATTCCTCTAATGGTAGAATACAACGCATTCTGGGCTTAAAAGGATTTTTCTCAACGTAAACGCAAGGCAAGCATGCACAAAGGTTTTCAACCTTAAAAGCTCTTGATGATCTGATAATCTTTGAAGTGACGTTTCCTGTCTAAAAACGGGATAAGAGTACAGTACTCTGGTTTCATGATATTTGCAGCTCAAATTTTGAGCGTAATAACAGGTCTTATTTTCACGCTTCTGCTCTCGAGAAACATGTCAAAGCAAGAATATGGTATATGGGCGAACATTTTCGACTTTGTGGGGTACTTCACTCTTTTGAGCGGATTGGTTCCGTTTTGGGCAACGCGTTTCGTTGCAAGGGGAAAAGAAGGAACCATCAAAACAGGTATCTCGGCCAGCTTGATTTTGGGTCTGATTTCTATGGCAATTTATCTTCCTTTGATCTCCTTGTTTACAGACGCACTTAACATAAGCGAAACTTATGTGCTATTCTACCTCATTGCGTCTCTTCAGATACTCAACTTGCACGTGATTGGCATCCTAGAAGGTTGTGTGCGCGCTATGAAGCCCCATGTAATAGGATACGGCTTGCTAGTAGAAGAAGTATCCAAGGTTTCTTTAGCTCTAGTGTTGATTGTGGGGCTTAGACAGATGTTTTTGGGAGCCATGCTTAGTCTGATAGTTTCCTCATCAATCCAGACATTGTACTATATGCGATTTCTATCTCGAGATCTGATGCAGAAAATTCAGTGGAAATACTTACGAGAGTGGTTGAAGGGTTCAACCGCAAACTTGTATAATGCTATCGGTAACCAGTTAGCAGCTTTTGTTCTCATCCTGCTTTTCCTTTACGGTGGTCAAGCAGCTAGGGGAGAGTATCAAGCGGCAATTACTTTTGCAAACATAGTTGGGTACTCGTCATTTCTAGCGTTTGCACTATATCCGAAGTTGCTGGCTAGAAACAGCTTTAAGGACGTGGGCTTGACGTTCAGGACAGTGTTAATGTTTGCTACTCCGATGGCAACCATCACCATAACCATGTCCAAATCGCTCTTGACTATTTTGAACGTGTTCTACGGTTCTTCTTCGCCTATACTTATACTGCTCACGCTGGACACGTTTGTACTTCTGATATCGCAGTTCTACAACTCGTTAGTTTTGGGAACTGAAGGATTCGACCAAGATGCAACGATATCCTTCAACAACCTTATCAAGAGCAGAATGTTCAAGGTGTTTACAATACCCTACATTCAAGCAGCAATTGCCCTCCCAACGACATACTATGTTCTGACGCAATTGCCAATGAGCGATTCAGTGCAAGCTGTATCATATGTGACAGTCATCAACATGAGCGCCCACGTAGCTACTTTTCTTGGACTTTATGCATACTTGCGCAGTTCAGTCAAGATGCCCGCTTCTTGGAGAAACGTAGGGAAATACCTTTTTGCTTCAGCAATCACTGGGGCTGAGCTATACATCCTTCCAAATCCGACTACCGTGCTCTTAACCTTCGCTAAGGTTGCTTGTGGTGTGGCAACCTATGCCGCACTGTTGCTAGCGATCGATACAGAGGCAAGAGAATTGGTCACTCTAATATTGCACGAAATCAAGGGAATCTTCAGATTTGACAAAAGAGGCTAAGCATGCACAGATTGTATTATGCAAATGGCGCGCGCGACTTTTAACGCGCGGTAAAGCAAACAATCGCTCGCAATAGCATGCTCTAGAAGCATCAGCAGTTGAAAAGAGAAAAAAAGTTGAAGTGAACTAGAACGTAGGCGTTCTAGCAAGAGGGCTCAGCGCTTTCTTTCTTGTAGTGCGAAGTTTTGCGAATGCGACCGCAATGACAGAAGCTGCCAAGAGGAAGACAAAGATCGGGTGTGGAAACTCGGGTAGTGCAGGGGATTCTGCCTCAACTTTGCCCGAGATTATTCCTGATGGAACAGAAGACAGTTGGAAGTCAACGTTTGGAGTCACTTGATCGACAGTAACGCTCACATCAGTCACGCTGATCGTTGAGTATCCAGTTGCAGATGCATTCACGGTGTATGTGCCAGTTTCCAAACCACTGGAGATTGAGTAGTCTCCGTTGCTGTCAGTGTAGGCATCACCGGAGCCAGCTGGGCCTTCCGCAGAAACATAAGCTCCTTCAATTGGAGAATCTGTCGTGTTCGTGACTCTGCCAGTTATTATTCCAGAGGGAGTGATGGCTAGCTGAAAATTCACATCTGGAGTCTCTGAACCCGCAACGACATTCACGCCTGTGGTCATATTGAAATCCGACCCGAAAGACGCCAATACCGTGTAGGTTTCGGTTCCTAGCCCGCTTGATATCCTGTAATAGCCAGTTGCATTAGTATCTGCAGAACCAAAGTAATCGAAGCCTCCAGAATAGGCGGAAACACTTGCGTCTGCCACAGGTTGGCCGCCTGGTATCGAGGTTACTCTACCCGAGATGATTCCAGACGGGTCAAGAGCCAAATCAGCCGTAGTCTCAAGGCCGGCGGTCACTGCAATTCCAGAGACCTCTTTAGATAGGTAACCCACTGGAAATAGAACGCTGGCATTGTAGCTTCCTGTATCGAGATTCATGTTTACGCGGTATCCTCCACTCGAGTTTGTGAGCGCATATCCGCTGAACACTCCTGCAGCACTGGACACGAAGATAAAAATGTCAGGCAAAGGCAAACTGGAGATCGAGTCGGTCACCGTTCCAGAGATTATCCCCGACTCTTCAAGGGCCAAATTGACATTCTTGGTCTCTATTCCAGCTGTCACTGCGATTCCAGTTGTATCTTTCGTGATGTGCCCAGTTGAATAAGAAGCGGTGACGTTGTAGGTTCCAGTCGCGAGATTCGTGTATATGAAATAGTCTCCGTTGGCGTCAGTGAATGCTGATTCGGATATTCCGCCGCTCATAGAGCTTTCTGCTGTGACCATGACACTCTGCAATGGTAAGTCCGTACCGACTTCAGTGATTTTTCCGGAAATGCCTCCAGAAACATCCAGCAGGAAATTGACGTTTGAGGTTTCAAGTCCCCCGGTGACTGTAACGTTCTCGATTGTCGCGTCCAAGTATCCTCTGGCCGAGGCTGTTACAGTATAGTTGCCAGTCATCAGGCCCTCAGTAATAGTGTACTGCCCCGAAGAATCAGTAGAAGCGGATCCGTAACCCTCAGGGCCAGAAGCCGTGACATACGCATCCTCAAGCGGGATCAATGGTGCCGCATAGACTACGCCCGAAAAAACCCTTTTCGATGAACTGGAAAGGGTTAACGCTGAAACGCTAGCTAAGACACTGAGCAAAACCATGACAACCTTAAAGTCTGCAATTAGTTTTCGCTTTAGCAAGTTTCTTCACTTCCAATTTCAATAGGTAAGTAATAGCGATTCTCAGCACAACGACTTAAAGCTTTTTGTGGATTGCTCGGGTCCCCGAATAGCAGCGCGCGCTAGAGCCATATGCCCTTTGAGGATTCCGTTTTAGTATGCGCGGAAGTCGTGGGAAGTCTTAAATCTTGAACATAATGAGTCTGAGTCAATGAAACAAAAGAAACCTGGGCGACCTAGAGAGTGGGTCTTAGACGAGGAAATCGTTGAAGTACATAGGCTATCGACCGAACTGAAAACACAGCACCCGAGAGTTCATTGGTCTGCCATCAGAAATATGTTGAAAACCCAACTGGAGCAAACGGAAAGGCAAGACCTTCTATTGAAGTTAGACAAGCTCTGGGGTTTGGTTAAACATGTCATTCCATTACCTCCTCGATGTATTTGTGGAAATAGGGTGTACACCTACGCTTACAGGAAAGTGGAAAACGAAAATGAGCATTACTGGGAAATCTTTGCAAGATGTATGAATCCAAACTGCCGTTATGCGAGAAGGTATCTACCATCGGCTAGCTACAGCTGGTCACGACCCAAATCCATCATTAGAGAACTCGAAAAGATGCCAACCTTCTATGAATTAGATGGTCAGAAAGTGGAGGGCGAGAGATGATAATTGTGTACTGTATTATTGAGAAGGGTGCTAGTTTTATAGGTCAGTTTTGTGACAACGTGCTGTCCGATTTGAATTAACACTGTTTATTGAGAAGCAATGCCGTGTTTACCATTTACTGCATCATCGTGACGTAATCTGGTTAGGTGTTACTAAGAGCCAATGCTTACAGAATTGTGCGAGGTTCTATAGAGAGCAATCTGTGTTCAAACCTTTTCAAGCCAGCAAAAAGCTGGTGAAGACTGATTCTTCGCAACTAGCTCTGATGAGAAGGAGTCGAAGAAAATCAATTGTGTAGATGAATAGATAATGGTGAACAAGAAAGATTCTGAACATGAGCTGACAAGTTTTCAAAACACGGAAAATCGCGTATAATATTGTATAGGGGAAAATCCCTGTTTTGAACTGCAATCGAAGATACTTCCGCAAGTCATAATAGCCACTCAAGAAAACAATCACATGTGGAACGTAGGATGAGAAACTCGCCACTAACTGCTTCTGTTTTGTTGGTATTTTTCATA
>JBGPAV010000046.1:0-7728 GCA_041480925.1 Bathyarchaeia archaeon
CTATCCTCGATATTAGACTATCTCGAAACGCAAAACATAAAACGAAGCTCAGACTCTCTTAACGAGCGTTCTCTGCCAGAGAAAGCTCGGTGGGCCCGTGGCTCAGTAAGGTTAGAGCGGCGGACTCTTAATCCGTAGGTCGCGGGTTCAATTCCCGTCGGGCCCGCCATCCACAGTGCGCATTCGTCGCGCGCTATCTGAACAGGATATCACTTGGCTTTCTGGAGAGTTTTACATCGTCAGAGTTGCCAGCATATTCAAAACCATATTCCACGATCTCTGAGCTGAGGTCCGCTCTATTAGAAAATGAAAAACCTTGCATCGAAATATCCGCAAGGTGCCCTCTATCTGCATGAGTCAGCCTCGCCCTTCTGTGCACGCCGGCCTGTCTCAGAAACATTGCGACGAACAAATCACCAATACAGCTTGTCTATGTCCAATGGAATTGCGCAGTAGAAACTAGGAAATATACCCTGATCGCAATCCCACTCCAAATCATGCACTTATCTTTTTTGAGCTGATTTGAACTATGTCATCAATGTTATGCTCATGATTTCCATTTGTGCTAAAGGGAAGTTCCATAAATTTTAAATACGCAAAATACAATGTATTTAATGGTTGGTCTGCTTGTGTCCTTGAATCGCAAAATGGCGGTAGTGGCGGCCTTCTTGGTGATAGTTCCCGGGTTATTCTTTTCTGTCTGGCTATCATCAGTTATGCGTGAACCCACTGTTGTGATAGCTGGTACCACAACGGCAAACACGGTGAAATGGGGTATCGAAAGACCAGGCGGTAGCGTCGACCTTTCTGAGGAAGCCGTCAACACGTTCTCAAATGATGAGATATCGTCTGTGTTTAACCTATCGATTTTTGATTATGATGAATCTTACGGGGGCATGGGTAGCCAAGACACGTTCTGCATGAATGTTACAGCGTCAAGTCAAGCTTCATCTGGTTTCATAAAGAACGCCTACATGGTGTTCGAAGAAGATTATGGACCATCCATCTTTGACTGGTCGGAATCAAATGTCAACTGGGCTGAGCTGCAGAATCTCTACATGAAAGAATATGCTGATTTTGGCGAGCTGGACAGCGCAGGAAGCGAGAAAGCGTTTGCACGAATGGAAGCTGTGGACAACCCGCAGAGCACGAGTTTCCATGCTGTCGCACACTGGGCGTTGTACAGCCCCAAGAATTACACGCACTTGATGAATGCAACGCTTGAACTAGTCTACTTCAACGGAACAGTCTATAAGAAGCTTGTGCAACTCATTGAGCTAGGGACCCATCCGGACAGTAATAACACGCCGGAAACGGCTGAGAAGATTCAGAATGGGACGTACGCCGGAAACTGCGTCGGAGGCTACGATCACCACGACTATTACAGTATCTATCTCACTAGCAACCAAAAAATCAATGTTTCCGTTAAGAACATGTTTGGTTCAACGTGGTACAACCTATACGTTTACGATCTTTCCTTGAATCAAAAGGCGTTCGACGAAACCAACAACTACGATAAGACAATAGACATGACGGCTGATTCGAGCGGTTATTGGCTTATTGAAATCCGCTCGTTGTATGAGAGTAGTTGCATGTTCTACGCTTTGGAGGTTTATTCATAAAATTCCTTGTGACCACGATTCTGTTAGTAATACTAAGTTTGAACATGTCTATAGTCTGGGCGGATAATGCTTGGATATGAGAAAGACCGGGAAACGATATTGACATTTTCAATAGATCGAAGAAATCATTGGGCAGGTTAAATTCACCTGCAGAGTTCAATTCCCCTCGGGCCGCCACAAATGATGCGCAAGCTGTGTTCCTTTAAAGGGTTCATTTCTGATCATATGTCGTTAGCTGAAGTATCCTTCAAATAACGTGTCGCATCGAGTTTTCGCGGAGAAGGCATTGACAAATTCAAAAGAGGAAAAGAAACAGCAGCAAGATTCTGATCGCTACACGATTTTTCATGCACTATTTGAAGCCATGAAAGAGAAGGACAAGAAGCATAAGCGTCGATAAGCTTGCTTGAAGATTAACTTCAACGACCTTTTACGGCTCTTACTGTTCTTTCAAGAAGAAGCTGGGCTGATTCTTGCGTAGGCCAACCACCCAAACCACAATCAGGTCCAGCAAAAGCCAATCGATCTCCGAACATGGCTTTAACAAATGCATATCTCCTGCGTATTGTATCCTCATTTTCAACAAGCTGTTCGATCGTCGGCTTTGAAACACCTTTACCGCGAAGCTCCGCAGTAATCGAATCGATATCAGTTCGAGTTATGCCAACTCTAACCTGTTTATCAGCCTTGTCAAACATCTTCTTTGAAAGCCCCACAATGTTTTTAGGTGATGCGCCGAACTCGAAGGATGCTACGTCAAGGTTCTTAACATCCAAGACATGCGTGATTCTTGCTGATGAATGAAGGTGTACTTGCTTGATTACGCCGCTAAAAGCATAAGCCTTTTCCAAGGTCTCAATAATTACGTCTCTGTCCGTAGAGACTTCTTGGAAACCGAAGCTCGGCTCATCCAATGACACGGCTTCAGTCTTAACGTATTTGGAGTTGAGCACTGAATTCTTTGCGAAGCGTCTAACCGTTTCAGAAAACATTAAAAGAACATCTTTGTAGCAGGTAGTTCCCACTGCTTTTAAGTACAATTCCATAGGGCCGGTGATGCAAACACGGAGGCGAATCTTCTTGCCAGTCTCTTCGTGGAGTCTCTTTGCTTCAGCTTCTATTACGCGTATTTCAGGAATAAACGCTTGCTCTGATGTAACCACGTAAGTGCCCTTGCACATTCTTTCGCTGATAACGTCTAAAAACTGCTTGTACATGTCATAGTGCTGAGGATAAGTAACTACATCCAAGCCTGCGAGGCGTTTTTTCCTAAAAGAATCAAGCACCACTTGACAAAAATTCTCGGACAAAAACTCGTCTTTTCGAGGATCCTTTCCTATGTTTATTGCTTGCCTTGCTTGAATGTATGCCCTTTCAAATTGCTCCCTTCGCACGTGAGGTGGCAACGGAAAACTGCCCACATCATCAACAATAGTTTCCATACACTGCTCTGATTACTAGGAAGATGACTTAGTACTTGTTTCTTTCCGTCGCAAGAAATATAAGGCACCCAGCATCTCGTGGAAACCAAATGGTGTATGCAATGAGTATGTGGAAACTTCGCTTATCCATGGCTGGGACACTGGCCATAATAATCAGCCTCTCCACACTGGTTTTCACAGTTATTCTTAGTCTATTCACCACATTCAGCTTTGTAACACTCGGCATCTTGGTTGTGGCTTTCAACATATTCCAGTGGTTGATCTCGCCATACATAATCGACTCTCTTTATCGCATACGCGAGATACGTGAAGACGAAAACCCGAAGCTGCATGCAATGATCGAGGAAATTAGTAGAAAGAGCGGAATGAAAAAACCAAGACTGATGCTTGCGCAAATACCTATCCCAAATGCCTTCGCTTATGGTTCACCTATAGCTGGCAACCGAGTCGCTGTTACAGACGGAATGCTCAAAGCACTTGATCAAGGAGAAGTTGAAGCCGTCCTCGGCCACGAGCTTGGTCACTTGAAGCATAGAGACGTGCAGGTGATGATGTTCGTGTCACTTTTGCCCGCTCTGTTCTCTTATATTGGCTACTCCTTCATGATGTCCTCATGGTACCAAGGCCGAAAAAACGAAGGCAGCGGAGGAGCCATGCTCGGTTTGGCTTTCATGGCTTTTTCATGGATACTTAACATGTTTATACTCTATCTGAGTCGACTGCGCGAATACTATGCAGACAGACACAGTGCACTCGTAGTTGAGAACGGTTCACAGAAACTCTCCACAGGACTTGCCAAAATAGTCCAAGTCACCAAGAACATGGGACGAACCAAAAAGCAGAAACAAAACCTAGGTGCCTTCAAAGCTCTGTTCATCGCTGATCCCGATCATGCAGAAACCGATTCAATGGCCATCTCGGCTATGAGATTAAACGATCAGAAACTAGTGGATGACATTCTAGCAAGAAAGGTAACCACTCTTGAAAGAGTCATAGAGATTTTCTCAACACACCCCAACATCGTCAAACGACTAAAGGCTTTACAGAACCTCAACTAACCACTAACCGTAGCTCCATTTTTCAAACATCCCCTACACTACAGCAAAACTGTTAAAGACTACGTCACCGCAATTTATAGCAACTCGCCAAGGTGTAGTTGTCAATGCAAAACAAAGATGTCTTTTCCAAAATAGAGAATGAAACCAACCAAATGGCAAGCACCCTTATGGAGCTCATTAGAATCCCTGCAATAGGACCCGAAAACGGTGGAGACGGCGAACTGAAAAAAGCAGAAAAATTGACGCAAATCCTGACTTCCATGGGATTTGACAGCATCGAACGTTTTGACGCCGAAGACGAGCGTGTTCCCTCTAAGAGGAGACCAAACGTCATAGCCTACTATAGAGGGGGAAATGACGATGAGAAGCTCTGGTTAATCACACATCTTGACATTGTCCCCGCAGGAGAAGAATCACTATGGACCATCACAAAACCCTTCGAGCCAACGATAAAAGACGGAAAGATCTATGGACGCGGCAGCGAAGACAACATGCAGCCCATGGTAGCCTCAATATACACAGCAAAGGTCTTGAAAGAATTGGGAATAAAGCCAAAGCGCACCATTGCTTTAGCTTTTGTCTCAGACGAGGAACAGGGAAGCAAATACGGAATCCAACACCTCATAAAGCAGGGTTTATTCAGGAAGGATGATCTGCTACTTGTACCTGACAGCGGCAACGAAGATGGTAGCTTTATAGAAATAGCGGAAAAAAGCGCCATATGGTTCAGAATACGCACAATTGGAAAACAAGCACATGCCAGCCGCCCACACACGGGACTAAACGCACACCGCGTTGGAATGCAATTCGCTTTAGCGTTGGATAAAATGCTTCACGATAAATACTCGCATAAAGATGCATACTTCGATCCGCCTGGAAGCACTATAGAGCCTACGAAAAAAGACAAAAACGTTGACGCTGTGAACATACTGCCTGGAGAAGACCTTGTTTACTTTGATTGCCGCATCTTGCCAAATTATGATATAGATGAGATAATCAGTAACATCAAAGAATTTGCCAAAGAATATGAGAAGGAGACAGGTGCCAGCATAAAGTTTGAACCGTTGAGCATAAGTCCCGCCCCCAAGCCGACAGATGCAAATGCTAAAGTGGTGACTAATTTGAAAGAAGCTATACGAACGGTGCGTGGAATCGAGCCCAAAGTCGGAGGAATAGGCGGAGGAACATGTGCAGCGTTTTTCAGAAAAATTAACGTTCCAGCAGTGGTGTGGAGTACGATAGATGAAACAGCACATCAACCGAATGAATATTCAAAGATAAAAAATATGGTTGATGACGCTAAGGTATTTGCTTTGATGGCGTTGCTGTGATTAAGCATAGAAAGCGTTATATGTTTGGTTGGATAATCCATCCAACCTAATGAATTCGAAGAAAATCGCGGCGACGGCCGTGCTTACTGCGCTCTCAATAGGGACCAATTACGCCATGCTATTCATTTTCAACGTCAAGCTAATGGACCTCATAGTATTCGTGAGCGGCTATTGCCTCGGACCCTTTGCAGGAGCTTTGGTAGGCGCCATGTCTTGGGCGGTCTACGGCTCATTGAATCCAATGGGTTTCTCGCTTCCAATATGGCTCTCAACAATGGTTTCTGAGACAATTTATGGTCTTGCCGGAGCATTTCTACATACAGCACTGAGAAAAGAAGGAGCAGCCAACCCTAAGCAATGGCATCGTGGAATTTTTGTGTTCGTAGGGTTTCTCGGATTCTTTCTTACCTTCATCTACGATCTGGTAACAAATATCGTCTTTGGTTTCACAAGCGGTTGGAGCATACTATATGCGTTAATAGTGGGCTTCGTGCCGATGGGTTTGGTTCATGTCATAAGCAACACACTTTTCTTTAGTTTGGGTTCTGCTCCAGCAATTAATGCATTACTAAGCGTTTTCGGAGGTGAAAAACGTGACCTTTCTTAAGAACAGATGGATACTCTTTTCAATGCTTCTTGCATCGTGGGCTCTGATCGCATCTTTCTTTGCAGGGTACTACTGGCTCCAATATTCGGATATAGTGAACAGGATAGGCGGTATACCGATTTATGCTAACTTCGGGGTTGATTATGGCAACAACACACGATTATGGAACAACAACACAAAAACACTGACTGGTGTGACCCTCTTCAAAGCTACCCGAAGCCTGTGGAACATGACATACGAAACAGGTTCAGGCTTCGGCGTCTACGTGAGTTCAATAAATGGTGTCGCCTCGAACAGCACTCACGGGTGGGTATGGTGGAAATGGGATAAACTCACCAATAATTGGGCGTTCATTGGCATAAGCGCAGATGCTTATGCAGTTGCTGACAACGAGACACTATTATGGTATTATGAAAACCCAGGCAGCAGCTGGCCTCCACCTCCACCACCATAGCGGATTTGAGAGGAAAATGCGGTGTTTTGAAGCATAGTTTATGTTAAATATTCAGAAAGAGAAATAAGATCAAGTGTACACTTCCAAAAGGAAAATGGTGTTTCAGTGATGACATCGCAAAAAGTCTCTCAAATTCTCGCCAATGTCACTAAGGAAGGAAGAAAATCGTTGCTAGAAACAGAAGCGAAAGCCGTTTGCTCAGAATATGCGATCCCTGTGACAAAGTTTGAACTCGCCAAAGGCGTAGCAGAAGCCGCTAGATTTGCAGAGGAAATAGGATTCCCGATTGTGTTGAAAATCGTTTCTCCCGACATTATCCATAAATCAGACGTTGGCGGCGTCGTGGTGAATCTGAAAGATGCGAAAAGCGTCGAACAGGCATATGCGCAAATCATGAAAAACGTCAAAACTCGTTGCCCAAAAGCCAGAATTGCTGGTGTGCTCGTCCAAGAAATGGCTCCTTCTTCAACAGAAGTCATAATTGGCTCGATTAAAGATCCACAATTTGGTCCAGCAATGATGTTTGGCTTGGGAGGGATATTCGTCGAAGTTTTAAAGGACGTAACTTTTAGGATAGCTCCAATAACTGAGGAAGAAGCGCGCGAGATGATATCTGATGTCAAGGCTTATCCGCTCCTTAAAGGCTATAGGAACACTCCTCCAGCAGACATTGGCGCATTGGTGAAGATTCTGGTGAACACCTCAAGACTGGTGACCGAACATCAGGAAATTAAGGAACTTGACCTGAACCCCGTAATGGTTTATGAGAAGGGAGCAAAGACAGTAGATGCCAGAATCATACTCGAATAGCTCAACCTGACGGATGACAGACGAAACTAGATCGACGACTAAAGCCAATTAAAGTTTTTCTGAAGAGTAAGACTAATCAAACAGATTACTGAATGGAAAGAACACAGAGGAGACCATTTGTCAGAGCATCAAAGCGTTGAAGAACAGCAAAAGCGTCTAACCAGTCTGAAGGACGAAAAAGATCGATTTGCTGCCGAAGCTGAGGAAGCAACAAAAAAGCGAGACAAGCTCAACGAGAAATTCCAAACAATGCGGGCAGAAAGATCTGGGTTGAAAGTCAAACGTGACGAGCTGAACCAGAAAGTTCAGGAATTGAAGCAAAAACGAGCTGAGACAAAAGCAAAAATCAGCGAAAAAGTGGAGCAATTGAAGAAACTTCGCCAGGGAGCCAAAACACTGGAAAA
>JBGPAV010000047.1:0-7713 GCA_041480925.1 Bathyarchaeia archaeon
CAATATTCGGGACGAAAGTTTTCGCTAAGTATCTGATACAATGTTTTAGGTGTCAAGTTGACAGTTGAAGTCAATTCGGGAACAGCTGAGAACAACTCCTCGGGCGTGAACGCAGGAAGAACAGCGCCAGTCCTGTAATCAAGTCTTGAGGCTACCGTGCCACCTGTGCCCAGCAAAGTGACGTTGGGTAGCTCTTTCTTGAATTTCACGTCAACGTGAGGAAGCTGATAATGTCCTTTCTGGTAACCAACCATTTCGATTTTGGTGTCTTGATCCATTAACACGCCTAGGTTGTAGCCTGTGTCCACTTTCAAAGTCACATAATTGTCTGACGTGTGCTGGCTTCTGGGCAACAGTAGGCCATCATAGATTGCTTCACCTTTTGTGATTCTTACTTTACTCCATGTACGTATGCCTTCTTTGGTGAGTCTTTCGCGGAGAGCTCCACGATATCCTTCGGGATAGTTTTCACCTGGTTTCTTGTTGTTCTTGGGCATCTCACATTCTCCTTTCAGCAAACCATTCGTTCAGCTTTAGCAGAATTTCCTCTCCTTCCACAGAGTAGTTGACGGCCTTTAGAACTTCGCCAACTATCTTCGGTGTCACATGCTTCAAGTAGGTTTCGTCAGAGAGAATTTTGTCCTTATCAAACAGATTGATTTTTTGAAGGATGATTCCATTTAATTCTTTATCTGGGAGACGTGGGACGTGCAGCTTGTCTACTGCATCTTTCACGCTGAGACTCGAATCTTTGGACATGATTTCGACGATTGGAATAATCTGCTGGATCGTTATGTGCTTTTGTGAGAGGCTTCTAGCCAATTCATCAATGATTCTCTCGTTTAGCCTGAATCCTTTTCTCCTTGCATAGCGCGGTAATTCAACTAGAAGACGATAAGCTGAAGACCCTTTGAGATGTAGTTTCTCCACATACTCATAGAACTTGGCTGTTTTCTCGTCTCTTATGAGCAAATCCACTTGATACTGATTGAGGCCAAATCTGCTGTGAAGTTCTTCGTAGATTTCCCATGGACGTATTCTAATGGCTTTTCTGCATTCTTCGATGAGTTCTTTTGATATTACGATTGGTGGTGTGTCAGTGTCTGGGTAAATGCGTTCTTTGCCGTGAATTACTCTGAGGAACTCGGTGTTACCATCTGGCAGAAGTCTTCGCGTCTCCTGCGGGACACCGTCCAACGCCATTTTCACTCTTTCCACGATCTTCTTCATGGCATGCATTGCTCTTCGCTCAGGACCAGCGACAACTATGAAGGCATCTTCAGCTTTCGGGTCCAATATTGTGCGAATCTCTATCAGGATCTGATCAGTAATTGGCAGTCTGCATGGGTGGTTAGAGCGTTTTCTGACAGCGTTTTCTTCTGTTTCGTCGCTGTGGAAATGGTCTTCGCGCGGTATTCCTGTTATCAGCATGCTTTTCTCAAATATTTCTAATCCGAAGTCTTTGTTGGGCTGAATCTCTGTGCCGAATATTCCTTTCATCTTGGGAAATATTGTGACAAAGACTTTGTCTTCTTTGAGCTTGAACAGGTGGGAGATGTCAACATAGGTGTGTTCAAAATCTTCTTTTCTTGTTCCACGTTCCTTCATCTTCTTGCTGATTTCTATCAGAGCGTGCTGACGCACAACCTCATGACGACAGAATAAATCAAAAGCATCAAGGTCCTGCACGCCCTTGATTTCAACTCTGTTCCCTCCTTCTATTGAGAGATTAACGTCTTGGCGTGCTACGCCTATTCCTCTTCTGCCGGTTCCGCTGATTCTCAGGACACGACCAATCTGCTTGGCTAGTTCAATAAGCTCTTCAGGGGTTTCAACGTCTCGGTGATCGCTTATGATTTCCGTGAGCGGTACACCCAAGCGATCGAGATTGAAGTAAACCGTGCGATCCGCCGTATCTTTCCAGTTGACTCTTCTGGCCGCATCTTCCTCTATGTGAACATTGCTTATTCGAACCTTTTTGCCGTTGACAGGCACCCATCCATCTCTACCGACAATAAATGTTCTCTGAAAACCTGTTGTTATTGAGCCGTCGAGATACTGCTTTCTGTTGACAACAACTTCTTCAGCCATAGCTGAGCAGTTAAGATAGAAGGCCAGAATGAAGCCTTTTTTCACTGCATCCATATCCGGATGGAAAGGAGGTGTTTCATCCATCTCGTATGTGCAAGTATTCCGTTCACACGCGTAATAAATAACTTTGTAACCCTTCTCAAACTCAACCAGCATACCTGGATCAAAATCACCCATCTCGCCCAAAACAGGACGAAAATACCGATAGAAACTATAATCCATGTTTTCAGGATTCTCTTCCAAGACTGGAGGACAACGGCAAAACAGCTTCCTGTCTGAACGAATCTGATGATGAACCTCTATTCCAGCACGGAAGCCAAGTTTTCTGAAGTCAACATTATTAGGATCTAGCATCAAGCGTAAACAATGATTGAGAGTCATTAAAAAGCTTCTTTTCGCTGTAAAACATTCTATATGGACGGATAAAAGACACTGGACATGCTAAAAATGTTCGCGTATGGTGGACGGGGCGGGATTTGAACCCGCGACCTCCACGATGCCAACGTGGCGATCGTGCCAGACTGATCTACCCGCCCACTTGGGGCATTTTGTGAATCATCACAGATTTGGCATCCTCATAATAGATTACAGTTTCATATAAGCATTACAAAACAACCTAATTTTCATTTCTCATGTTGTGGCCTTTGTTTTGCGAATTTGAGAGACTATCCTCACTCTGCTGACTAGTCGGCGCTTCTCGTTTTTCATCAAAATTAGCCGTAGTGCATGTACTCTTTCAACAAGCTCTGAAGAACGCCATCTGGTTTACTGGCCAGTTCCTTGTTCAAATCTTTATCATTGAAGGCTTTCAGTTTTTCGACGGTCTTGTCAATGAGTCTTTTTGGAAAAACATCGTCTGTCTCGTAGAACGTTCTATCTTTTTCGAGGTTTGCAGCAGCCTCAAAGCATGAACGTGGCAGAATCTTCAAACCTTTCAACTCACCATGTCCAACCTCAACTTGTAGCTCTCTGGCAACTTTCAACGTTTCCTCTCCTTTCTTTAAACCATAATCTGCAGTCAAAGCTATTCCAGCGAGAAGCAGGTGAGTGTTTGCGAAGGCGTCTGGCGCTCTGTATTCAAATGTCTCCCTGCAACTGTCTTTGCTTTCACTTGTCATGAAGCTCCACCATAGCGGAATGCGTATCAATGCCAATCTGTTTCTTGAGGCCCAGCAAATATGCATCGGAGACTCTTTGCGGGCGATAAAACGCAAGTACGAAACAGGCGTAGAGTTGGCAAAGGCAGCAAGACTAGGCGCGTGCTCCAATACTCCGCCAATCATCTTTAATGCGTCAGAACTCAAACCGCCGTCAGAATCAGCGATGATGTTTTTTCCGTCTTTTATAGCGCAAAGATGAATGTGCATTCCTGTTCCTGCATGTTCAAGAGAGATCTTGGGAATGAAAGAGACAGAAACGCCATGTTTTGCGGACAGGTTTCTGAGTATCCACTTAGCGATAGAGACGTTCTCAGCCATATCGCGGAGACTCTGCGCTTTGAACTCAATTTCGTGTTGTTCAATAAGCGTGTTGTCCTTGTCGAATATTCTGCCGACCTCGCTGTGGCTATACTTTGTGGCGATTCCTGCCTCAGCCAGCGCGACCAGTGTTTCATTTCTCAGACATTCAAACTTTGTGAAGGGCGTAGAATCATGATAATTCTTGTCAGGCATTCCTGGAAATGGTATTTCATTCTCATGTTTGGCAATAACGTAATATTCAAGCTCGGCTAGAGCTCTCAGAACGATGCGGTTTGACTCATGCAGTTTTCTTTCAGCTTTTGCCAGCACGTTTGCAGGTGCCACATCTAAAGGCTTTCCATTTTCATCCAGATAATCGCATAGAACGTTAAGTGTCGGTACAGAAGCAAAGGAATTGACAAAAAACTTTTCCACTCTTGGCATGATGTAGATGTCACTTTTGCCTGGTTCAATGAACGAGAACAGGCTTGAACCATCAACTCTTTCGCCATATTCTAAAACCTCGAGCACGCGATTTCTATCTTTAGCCGAGAAGCTGAGCGTCTTCAGTTTTCCATCTTCAGGAATATGGCAGAGGTTCAAAATCTTGAAGTTACTGTCAACGATATGCTTAGTGAGTTCCTCTTTTTCAGAGAAGCCTTCCGTTTTCACCATGAAAAACATCACTTTAGATGTGGGTACAATATTTGTGTTAAAACCAGATATTTTAACCCTCTTATGCAAGAGCTTTCGATGACAATGATGTGGAGCTTTAATTTTGGAGACATATTGGAATACGTTGTTCTGAGTCTGTTTTCATGGAAAGATGTTCATTAAACCGTTGTTTAAAGTCTAAAGGTGAAACAGTATTCTTCTGTAAAAGCCGTGGACATTATTCATAGAAAGATTGAGAGTGGCGAAGTCTCCAGCACAACCTCTTTTTTTCTTTTATCTGTATCATGATGCAGTTAATCAATGCAATATGAGAAGCACATACAGCATGTATAGGAGAATGTTTCATAAGACTTAAAAACCGAATAGAATGAATAGTATAATTGGCTTGGAACACGCGTCCAAGCTGGAGATTTCAAAGGAGAGACAGAAAAAATGCGAGATAAGATGTTAGTTATATCAACAGTTCTTGTTGCTCTAATGATTCTTTCGATGACTGTTGCTCCTTCGCTGGCTTTCGTGTACCCAGACGGTTCACAAGACAACATTTTCGAGATCTATGGTCCGCACATTGACCAGATCCTGGTCAAGAAGTACGCGAGCCTTGGTCCTGAGATGCAGGCTCTGCAGACTGGTGAGATTGACTTCACTGATTGGCCGTTGACGAAGACGTGGGTAGACACTTTCGCCGTTGATCCAGACGTTCGCGTCTTGGGCTACGGTGGTGAGGCGGGTTATTATACGTTTAACTTCAACCACAACGGCGACCTATACCTTGGTAACCCAGCAGACCCAGCATACGCGAACCCGGTTTACCCCAACCCCACTGCCGTTGTCTCACTGAGACAAGCTCTCAGTCACTTGATTGACCGCGTTGCCTTGTCGGCTGGTCCAGGTGAAGGCTTGTACGACCCGATCTTCACTCCAATCCCCGCCTACATGGCGTACTGGATTCACCCAGACATCAATTACGGTGGCATATTGGAGTCGCTTTCCTATCCGTACAGCATAGGTGATGCTGCTGCCTTGTTGACGGCTGACGGCTTCAAGATGGGCGGCGCAGACGGTAAGCGTTACTGGGATCACGACGGAGACAACGTCTACGATGGTGCAAGTGAGGACTTCAACATTATCATCTACTCTAGAGCGGACAAGCTGAGAAGAGGTGCAGCTGATCTTCTGTGTGCAGGTTTGGGCAATGCTGCCATACAGGTACCCTACACAAGGTATGAGGTGAATGCTGCTCAGGCTTGGCAAAAGGTCATGGTGGATAAAAACTACAACATGTACACTGCCGGCTGGACCTACATTGGTCCGGATCCTGACTACCTGTACGACCTGTATAACTTTGACAACTACTATCACCCAGGAGGCCCGCCGAACTTTGGTGCAATCGGAGTGGACGACGCGCTGCTTCAAGAATACTCTGCAGACATAAAGCATGCGTCGAGCATGGAAGAGGCTTTAACTCATTGTTTGCAGTTCCAAGAGCAGTTTGCTGCTACGGCGTGCGAAATTCCGTTGGGCTCAACCGCGGGCGCAAAGGCCTACAAGAAGTTCTACACAGGTGGCACCAACGGTGCCCCAGCAGGCGATGCTGAAGACAAATACCGAGGCTTGATGTGGACGAATGTAGTCAATGAGAAGGGTCAAGGCCAAAACAGCTGGTACACGATGCTGAATGCTTATCCAATGGGAATGGACTTTGGCGATGGTGACATGATCATGAGATACGGCTGGAGCGTAGATGATCAGCCGAATGTTCTCAACCCGCTGTACTCAAGATCATACTGGGAATGGGATGTGCTTGGCAAGGCGTATTGCAGTCTGGGAGGGCGTGATCCAATGACCAAAGGCCCAATGCAGGTGCCATATCTAGCAGATCACTGGGAAGTTGGCACGTGGGTAGACCCGCGCGACTTCATAACCAAGGCCGCAATCACGGTCAGCATCCGCCCAGACGTATTGTGGTCCGATGGCGTACCATTGACAATTGACGACGTTATCTACACGTTCATTGACATGCCTGCTGCGTTGCGTGAGAAGGGGTGTCCAGATGTCTGGTGGCAGTCCACCCTAGATCAGGTCGCAGGTTATTATAGACTTGACGAGTATACCGTGCGAATCCTGATTAATTCAAATGCTGTGTGGGCCGTGAACATGGTCGTCGGAAACATTGTTGTCCCCAAGCAAATATGGGAACCATACATTGCCACGCACACAGTTCCAGAGATTTCAGGAGACTTTTCAGGCGAGCCAGCAGTGCTCGTAGGCACTGGCCCGTTCCTGTACATTGAGAACACACCAAACACCGTGATAATGATCAGGAACCCAACCTACTATCAGACGATTGACAAATGCATAAACATGTACCAAGACTCAGCGCAAAAGGGCATCACTGTGGTTGCTGCAAGCCCATCGACTCAGATCTCGCCCTTCAAAATTAAGGAGGACGGTACTGGCTATGGTCATGCGACCATAAACGTTTACGTGACGAACTTGGACAGACTTCATTACCAAGACTTTGACAAGAAAGTCGAGCTTTTGTGTCCAAACGCCACCACTGTGGTATTGGCTCCGACGAACAACATAGTCTTAGGTCCGTGGGGAGTTGACACTGAGGTCTTCTTGGTGCATCTGGCGAATGGCTACTACACGATCAGAGTGACGCTTGAAATCACGAGCGGCTACAACTATGACTGGATAACAGCGAATCTCCCTCCTAGCACGTGGGCGCAATTTTTAGGTCCGATCCTTGTCGAGAAGAGCTTCTGGATAACGGTGCCTGGTGACCTGAACGAAGACGGCCAAGTAGATGGTTGGGATATGGTTGTGGTGGATGCTGCCTTCGAATCGACAATAGGAGATTCCAGATACAACCAACAGGCAGACATCAACCACGATGGCAATGTCGATATCTCCGACATCCTCCTTGTGGCCCTATGGTGGGGTTGGCCGGAGGGCGGTGCACAACTCTACGATAGAGCTATAGTCAACGTCTCAACAACCAAAACTGGCGCTTCGCAGACAGGAACAGTCTGTCAAGGAAACACAGCCAACATTAGTGCAATCGTGAAGAATAAAGGCGACGGTATGGACACCTTCTATGTCACCGCATATGCGGGATCAGAGATGGTTGGGCAACAACAGGTAACTCTTGCTCCCGGTGAAAGCAGAACTCTGATCTTCGTGTGGAACACGACAGGCTGGGAAAAAGCCAGCTACCAAATAAGCGTTACTGCTGACACCCATCCCGCAGAATGGCTTACTCAGGATAACACATACAATGATGGTACGATAGCGGTAGTGCACCCAGGAGACATTAATGGCGATGGAGTTGTGAACATCTTCGACTGTGTGACAGTTGCGCTTGCCTTTAGTTCGGTTCCAAGCGACCCCAACTGGAACCCTAGCGGCGACATAAACAATGATGGGATCGTAGACATCTTTGACATTGTAGTTGTAGCTCTTCACTTCAGCGAAGTAGACC
>JBGPAV010000048.1:0-7674 GCA_041480925.1 Bathyarchaeia archaeon
AAGAAGAAATGGACCATGGCCGGACGCCCTGACAAGGCTGGAAAGAGAACTCAGCTGGAAATCGGACTGTTCGACTGTCCAAAGTGCAAGAAGCCCTTCCGAGAAGTGCTCAGCAAGAAGAAGATTTAGACATTCAAAACGGCGCTTCAAGCTTACACTCCCTCTTTCCCCCTATTTTTCAGTTTCTTGCAAAGAGTTAAGTTTTAAAGGATGCCCATGTCTAATTCACCGAGCAAAATCTTTGATGGAAGGTAGAACGATTGGCAAAATCCACATTAAAACAACTTTGGAAGAAAGATTATTTCCAGACCGTTTTTATGATTCTACTCATAGTCGGGGTGGTTTTCGGCTTATGGTATGGCTTGCGTCTATTTTTGAACAACGATTATCCGATACTGGCCGTTGCTTCCGGAAGCATGCACCTCCCCAGAAACACGGCGTGCGATGGATGGTCACATCCGTTCGATCCAACTCTTCACACAGGAGACTTGATAGTAGTTCAAGGAGTAAAACCTGAAGACATCTATGCAGCACCTTACAATGAGAGCGGACGGTCAGGCGACGTCCTAGTTTTTCGCACATCTGACAAGGATGATTTGATCGTTCATCGAGCTGTTGGCAAAATAGAGCTTAACGGAACAATACAGTTCATCACGCAAGGCGACCACAATCTGGGACCTGGCCCCAGTTCACCGACTCCAGCAACGGCAGTAATCGGCAAAGTGGTAATGCGAATACCTTGGATTGGACACGTTGCTCTGTTCATGCGCAACTCCATAGGAGTCTACGTCATAATTGTTGTTGTAATTATCCTAATCATCGTGGAGTTTGCTGTACCTGCTTTTAAAAAGAAGCCAATAAACACAGAAGCGCCATCGGAAAGCTCTAACTGAGGTTCAGCGACCTAAGGTTTTATAAAGGGTATTTAAGCATTCACCGCACTATGAGAGTGGTGTCCTGATGCCCAAGAGCAAAGCTATCATAAAGATTGAGAATGTTGTTGCCTCAGCTACGTTGAACCAAAAAGTTGATCTAAACGCGGTCGTGAAGGGTTATCCAGGCGTGGAATATCGACCTAAACAGTTTCCGGGGCTTGTGTTTAGGCTTAAGAGACCAAAGACAGCTACGTTGATTTTTAACTCAGGCAAAATGGTCTGCACAGGAGCCAAATCGGAAAAGGAATCCCGCAGAGCTGTTATGACAGTTGTTAAAGAACTGAAAAAGAGCGGAATAGTCATAATCAGGAAGCCGGACTTGAAGGTTGTGAACATCGTTGCTTCTGTAAGCCTAGGCGGAATGATAGATCTGGAGAAGGCCGCATACAGTCTAGGAAAGACAATGTACGAGCCGGAACAGTTTCCAGGCCTCATCTACAGAATGGATGAACCGAAAGTCGTAATCCTCGTGTTCGCAAGCGGCAAACTTGTCTGCACAGGAGCCAAGAGAGAACAAGACGTCTACGAAGCCGTCTACAAGCTGCACGGAATACTTGAAGAGCAGAGCCTCATCTTCTACGACTAAACGCTCTACTTCTGTTTCTTTTTGATTTGCTTCAAAATCGTTTTCATCTGTTCTTCATCTACGCTTCCAAGTTCGCAAAGCGTATTCGCTATCTCACTTATGCTAAGCAGTGAGTGAAGCTTTATTCCGTCTCTTTCAAGTTTCTCTTTTCCGCCTTCCTGTCGATCAATTAACACCGCTGCTTCACACACAACGCCGCCTTCAGCCGTTATAGCCTTCGCCGCTTTCCTCAAAGACAAGCCCGTAGCCACAAGATCATCCACAAGCAGAACACGATCGCCAGGCGCCAAAACACCTTCAATCCTCTTCTGTCGTCCATGAAGCTTGACACCTCGGCGTATGTACAGAAACGGCTTCTTGAAGCAGTAAGCAATCAACGCAGCAAAGGGGATGCCTGCCACCGGTATTCCAACCACTCTCTCAAAATTAGCTGTTCCTACTTCTTCCTTGATGAAGTTCATGTAGAAACCACATATTTTTTGGAAAGCGTCAGGAAAGCTGGGAACCACGCGAAGGTCAATGTAGTAGGGACTCATCTTTCCGCTAGTGAGTTTGAAAGTCCCGAACTGTAGTGCACCTATTTTGTTCAAGATTTTGCAGAGTTCGATTCTAGTTTCTTCTGTTGCCAAATCTTTCACGCTCGTTTAGAGATCTGGTAGATTTTTCCGACTTCTGGGATTAGACAGGTGATTCTTGGCAGTTCCTTCTTCAACAGCTCAGCGAATCTTTTCTGATCCGCCGCTGAACCAGTATGATAGGGTACAACTACTTTGGTCTTCGTCAATCTGGCAATGTCAATGCCTGTCTCCGGCGAAGTGCCCGGTGCTATCCCGACTGTGCAGAAGACAACATCAGGTTTTTCTCTTTCGCCTATGGTCGCCATTTCTGGGAAAGGCAGACTGTCCGCAGTGTGGAAAACTTTGACGCCGTCTTCGCTTGTAATCATGAAAGTGACTGGAGTGCTTGCTGGAGGATGATTGCACTTCTCAACTCTCACTGTAACATTGTCCAGTTTAACTTCTGATCCGGGATGAACTTCCTGGAGCTTATCGGATGGAATACTGTTTCTTAGTCTTCTGGCTGATGTGGGATCTGCAATTACCTTGCACTTTGTCAGCTTATGCATGTCTGAAATCAAGGCTTGATCCAAATGGTCATAATGCTCATGGGTGATCAAGATGGCATCAACTTGCTGGAAATTCTTAGGTTTCACATCCACTGGATCTATGACCAATGTCTTGGATGGTGTTTTCACGGTTATTCCAGCGTAACGGTTGAACCAGACAAAGAAAACTTCATTTTTTGAAGGACTCTTCTCAATTGACATAACCTGATTCCTCACAACTGAATAGTATTGCAACAAGCTTTTAAAGAACTTATGCTGACGCTGAGAGTTGCTGACTTACCGCAACTCGAGAACTATCTTGCTCTTCTGTCTCACTCGATAAGGCTTAATAGGTTCTGCCCTCGTTCTCAATATTCAAGTGACGACACATGGTTGACGTTTGGCTTCCCTATGGAAAAACAGAGATATGCGCAAGAGTTCCAACACGCAACTTTCTAGGTTCAATTGAACCGAAGGAAAAGCCAGGCGTACCCGACGCCAATACAGAAGTGGAACGCGCCCTCAATGGACCCCTCGGCTCGAAGAAGCTGAGCGAAATCGCCAAACCTGAACACAAGGTTGCGATAGTTGTTGACGACGCCACTAGACCAGCGCCAAGCGACACCCTAGTCCTTCAATTACTCAAAGAACTGAATACGGCAGGAGTGAAAGACGAGAACATCACCGTTATCTTCGCTTGCGGAACACACAGAGCTGTGAAACAAGAGGAAGCCGTTAACCTTCTCGGTCAAGAAGTACTCAGCCGAGTAAAAACGGTGAGCCACGATTGCAAGGCTCAAGACTTGGTGCATGTAGGTACGACACAGAAGCACGGCACCAAAGTCTACTTGAACCGCATCTTCGCCGAAGCAGATGTAAGGATTTTGACTGGTGATGTTTGCTTGCATTATTATGCTGGTTACAGTGGAGGAAGAAAAAGTGTCTTGCCAGGAGTCTCTGGTGAAGAGACAATCAAGCACAATCATGCAATGCTCTTGGATGCAAATGCCAGAACTGGCCTGTTAGATGGAAATCCTGTTCATGAGGATATGGTTGAAGCAGCGAATTTAGCTAAAGTAGACTTCGTTCTGAATGTTGTGACCAATAGCAAGGGTGAAGTCGTCAAAGCCTTTGCAGGCGACTTGGAACAAGCCTTCAACGAAGGAGTCAAACTCGTGGATGAAATGTACCGAGTCACGGTGGATCGCAGAGCAGACATAGTAATTGTGAGTTCCGGCGGCAACCCGGCGGATCTGAATCTTTTTCAAGCTTACAAAGGCGTTGACAACGCGCTTGAAGTGGTTAAACGTGGCGGCGTGATAGTTCTGGTAGCTGAGTGTCCTGAGGGGCATGGAAACCAAGTATTCTACGACTGGATGATTAAATTTGGAGAATTGAAAGCTGTTGAGCGAGAGATCAAGAAGAACTTCGTCTTAGGCGGGCACAAGGCTTACTATCTTCTGGAAGTCCTGCAGAATCATAGAATTATCTTGATTTCTTCTATGCCTGATTATTATGCTTCGAACATTTTCAAGTTGAAAACCGCCCGGGCCGTGAACGACGCGTTGAACGAAGCCTTCGAAATCGCTGGAAAGAATGCCCGAGTGTGGGTTATGCCCTACGGCAACTTCACCTTGCCAGAAGTGAAGGCCTTAGAAGAACAAAATGCACCGATCGCAATTCAAGGATAGAAAAGCCCTTAAACAGCCTTGAAACTTATGCGTTGACACAAACGGAGCCAAACAAGCTTGCAGGAAACCTGCCGACTGCGCAAATTTGCCTTGAGTGACCTACAGCGCGTCATGGAAATCAACGGACTATGCTTGCCAGAGAACTACTCTGACTTCTTCTTCGTAGACCTGTACAGGAGATTCCCAGAAACCTTCATAATCGCTGAAGAAGAAGGAACGGTAATCGGTTACATAATGTGCCGAATCGAAGTCGGCCTGTCCAGCTTGGGGTTCGGCGGCTTGGTCAAAAAGGGCCATGTAGTCTCAGTGGCAGTTATGCCCGAACACCGCAGAAAAGGCTGCGGAGAAGCACTCGTCTGCAACGCGATGGAAGCCATGAAACTATACGGCTCAAAACAGTGCTACCTTGAAGTAAGAGTAACCAACGAACAAGCGATCAAGCTGTACAAAAAACTCTGGTTTGAAGTCGCACGCACAATACACGGATACTACGCAGACGGCGAAGACGCATTTGTGATGACAAAGAAACTGTAGGCGTCGCATTTCTTTCTGTCTTGGAGCTTATGGGCGTTAAAGTAGTTTTGGTTCTGCTTTTTCGCTGACAAAGTTGACTGCTTGAAGCACCGACTTGGCGAGTCCTAGGAGGCTCAGGATCATTGCGATCACAAGGAACAATCGTAAGTCGATGAGCAAGGCGAGGTTCTGGAAGCTCAGGTTTATTATTCCACCGTTGAGCGTCAATAGTAGGTAGAACATGGCGAATAGGGCTTTGGCCGCATTGAAGAAGTGTTGATAAATGGTTCCTCCTGTTAGTTCTCCTATGATCATTAACACTATGTACACAGCTACAAAAGTCTCAACCATACTTTGAAGGCGTGGGACTATCTCTGCAAAGGAGCCAATGAATGTCCACAAGATGAAATAGACTGCATAGAAGAGGAGGCCTTTTACAGTTGCTTTCAAGGCCTTGAAGGCTATGCTCCGAATACCTGTCTTGGTTCCTTCCTTCTCGCTAGCCATACTGGATGTCCTCCATTTGGTAGCTGAAATATGGTGTCTGAAAATCAACTTCAAGATGCCCGCTCGGGGTCAAAGACAGCACATTGACAACAAGCTGGACAGCTCCATCATAAGACGAATGTTGTAGCGCCTCAACTGTAGCTTCGCCTGAACCGACAAGAAGGTCGCTGCTGCTGAACATGCGGATCTGAAGCTGGCCAGCAACGTCAAAGAAGGCGTGGTTCTCGAAGCTGATCGGAATCGTAACCGTGACGTGAGTCAGGTTGAGCGGTATGTATTCGGACATGTCTACTCTGAAGTTGTAGAGTGGAGCACCCCAAGGCATTGAGAAGTTGCCTGATCCCTGAACGGGAATCAGTTCTGCCAGTCGCATTCCGATTGATTCCATTATCGTCAGCTGAGTGTCATTAAGAAGAAAGCTCTTAATACGTTGCATGAGATCAGTGACGTTTAGTGTTACGTTATGAAATATTGTCACTCTCTCATTCTTTCTGATTGCCGGCGTAAAGGTTGACGCATGTGCAATAGTTGTTCCACTTTCATCGGAAATTCTTGTTGTGACATTGAACCAGCCGATGTTGTAGTAGCCTCTGTTGTGGATGTTTATAGGCAGAGAGAAAAGCAACAGTCTGTCAGAAGTCATGCTGGTCTGTGGTTCGCCGAAATCAAACTGCAGATCCTTGACTGAATATGCCGCGGAGACAGAGAAGAGAATAAGAAAGATCCAGAAAACTGTCGTAGCTATCCCTATTATCTTGATTGGAATATTCATCTCAGTCCCTTTTGGCGCGGTTTAAGAAACGTTCTAGGAGGTCGGTGGCTTGCTCTCGCCATTGTTATTCTGCGGTTGTTGAGTCTGCTGTTGTGGTTGAACTATTTCTTCTGGAGGTATGACAACGAACTCCGGTTCAGCTGGTTTGGCTTCTTGCGGCTTCACTTCTTTCTGCGGTTCAGCCTTGGCTTTCTGTGGAACAGGCTTTGGCTGAGCAACCACTGGCTTTTGAGGAACGACAACTTCGAGCTTTGGCGCGTTAGCTATCAACGTTACTCCTCTGATGGTGATGAGTGAGCCTATCCAACCCATTATTCCTAGATACATTATTCGAATGCACGTGGCGATCAATGGTCCTAGTGTTCCGCCGAATATTGCTTCGATTCCCGCAAACTGTGCGGGGTCTATGGGGTTCTGGGTTAGGAAGCCATATGCGCTCATGAACGTGAAGATCAGCAGGGCTACGCCTATGATGAGTACGGTGACTCCTGATAGTGCTATTTTGTCTCTGAAATTCTTGAACATGTTCTCTCACGTGTTCAATATATTGCACCGGATATTATATTAAATCTTCCTATACACTAAACAGAATCTAAATTACCTACCAAAAATCAGACACAAAAATAAGGGTTGAAACTATGGCGTAATGCCAAGTTTCTCATATATTTTCTGCTTGTTTGCCTCAACAATCTTTTGAACGTCAGTGAAAAGGTTGTTTCCATGCGAATCGATAGCTACAGCCAGCGGACCGAACTCTTCAGCCTCGAAAACCCACATGGCTTCAGGCATGCCTAAGTCAAGCCATTCCACGGTTCTGACGTTCTTTATGGCCTTTGCGGCGAGTATTGCAGCGCCGCCGGTGAACGCGCCGTAGACAGCTCCGTATTTGGCCATTGCATCAGTTGTCTTTTTTCCCATGCCGCCCTTGCCGATAACGACTCGGACCTTGAAGTTCTTTATGAACTCGTCCTCAAAGATGTCCATTCTTGTGCTTGTCGTCGGACCTGCAGCAATTGCAATCCATTTGTTTCCCTGCTTGCTCATAACTGGTCCGCAGTGGAACACGGCTAAGCCTTCAAGGTTCAGAGGCAATGTTTTGCCTTCTTTGAAGTATTCCAGCGCTCTTCTGTGGGCCTGATCTCTCGCCGTCACTATTGTTCCTGTAACGTAGAGAACATCGTTGACTTTGAGTTTGCGAATGTCTTGCTCTGATATGGGTGTTTTTAATTTGAAAACTGCCATTATTCTTCACCTCACCAATTCAGCTTATGAGTCAAATACTCAACGGTTCCATCAGCGTTGATTCTCGCCGAAGCTTTTCTCGCAGCCCAACAGTTGAAAGCCACAGCCGCAGGGAAAGATGCAGGATGCCTGAACGCATAGTCAATGTGAACGCCCAGCACAGTTGTCTTGCCGCCCAACCCCATTGGGCCGATCCCAGTCATGTTCACAGCTTCAAGTATCTCGTTCTCAAGCTTCGCAATCTCGGGATCAGGATTGTGTTCTGTCAGAGGCTTCAGCAGAGTCTTTTTGGCAAGCTTCATGGAGATGTCTGCGCCGCCACC
>JBGPAV010000049.1:0-7604 GCA_041480925.1 Bathyarchaeia archaeon
CTGGTTCTCTTCATCGAAGGAGGGAACCTCTTTCAAATTTTTGTCCAACTTCACTTTTCCTATTGACGCTGTGGCAATGGTCTCAGAGACAGAGGTCAAGAATTTCAAAGTCTTCCTCAGATAATCAATCTCCTGTATGACACCTATTCCGAGAAACTTTCCGTCAGAATTGTACAGTCCGGTTAGTAGTCCCTCTTCCTCGCCTTTCCGAACAACAATAACTTTTTTCTTAGTGGCCTCTTCAGCCTTCTTGAGGTTCTCCGCGTTGATCCAGCGTTTCTTGCCAATGATTATAGTGATCCTGTCACTCTGTTCGGCAATGTGTAACGGTTTCATTCCCAGCAGATCATAAATTCTTCTTGCTTCCTTGATGCTTTGTCGTGTTCGCGTCAGACCGAGAAGGTCGCCATTCTCAATCTTCAACCAACCTAAGGGGAATGATAGCAATTTCGAGTTTCTGAGGTATTTCTGATATCCCAGCTCGCGTAGGTTCTTGCGTTTTTCTCTGCTCCTCTGGTTTATAATCTGTGGAGACTCAACAATGACTTTCTGATACTTTCCAAGAGTTGACAGCAAATTGGTCAGTTCATCGTTCTTTTGAATGCCTATTATTATGTCTGGATTAATTGTCTCAATAAGCTGCTGTTTGTAGTTGACTGCGTCATCGCCTTCAATCCATCCGTCACTATTCACCAAAACGTAGTCAAGATTGCTTTCAAGGGCTTCCTTCTTCAGGGAGGCCATGGCTTCTTTCACTTTTTCGGTGACGCTACTAGGTGAGGTTGTGCCAATGAATCGGGCATCTCTTGCGCGAAGATTGAACAAGTCGGTAAGGGGTTTCGTGACATAAGTATACGCAACAGTGCATGGCGGTCCAATATCCGACTGGCCCAAGTCTCCGTCCAAGACTGCAACCTTCTTTTTCTGAATCAGCAGCCTATTCACTAAGTAAGTGCATAGACTAGTTTTTCCAGAGTCCGTCGTGCCCAGCACCATCGCGACGGCAGGTTTGCCTTGTACACCCAGAAGCTCTTCAGCTACCTTAACCCATGATTGTGGGACAGTGTTTCCTACAACCTCCTCAACTGTCGCTTTCTCAGCCAATGCTAGGTCAAAAGTGGTTGCTTCTTCCACAGCAAAGGGCAATCGTTTTCCTTCGCGTATGACCACTTTAACAACTTGGCTTGAAGGCCTTACTGCGTGTCCGAAAATCTCAGTTTTTCCTGATATCACTATGACCGAGGCTGGGCCTTCAACCAGCAACGTCTTGTCTTTTTCAACTGTTCGATTCATAGGGCTTCCTCCGTTGAAATGCTGATCCATTTCTCCCTGCTATTCTTATTGCCGAAGCTATATCTTTTAGTTCCCTTCGGTGTTTTGCTTCATTTATGTAACGAGTTGTCCCTGCTTCCTCAACGCTCTCCAAAACCACGTTTTGAGGTAAAGTTTCATCCAGCGCTCGCATCAAATCCTCCTTTATTGCAGGAACTCCGTTCCCGATTTTAACCGTGGTGGAAGTGGTTGTTGCGTCGCTCAGATTCTTGAGAACTCTTTTTATTTTCTCTATGGCTTCTTCGACTTTGAAGCAGTTCTCGGCTTCAACTACTTTTCCATCTGCTATGACGGCAAAACCGAGCACTTTGCCTGGATCGATACCTATTGTCAGCTTCTCATAGTATCTTTTTCCATGAGCCGTCTGAAGCGCGCTGTTTATCATTGCTTCTAAGTCGTCTCCCTCTTTGTACACTAAGACATTTTTATGGTTTATTAGGTGTTTCTCTTTATCAGTGGTCATGACAGTCTCAATTTCGACTGGGATGGGCTCAGTCGGCGTCAAACTGAGGAATTGGATATTTCGTTTTTTCAGTTCATTGACAATCAGATAGTAAGCTTTTCCTTGAACCGTGGCGACTGCGATCTCTGCGCTCATAAGTCTTTCCTGTCTACAAAGTTTCAAATGCCAAACGAATTATTAGTTCCGTGGCTTATATTAGTTGACGTGCATAATCGTGCCATACAGGATTCCAACAGGGTGCAAAACAATCGACAGAGCTCTAGAAGGCGGCATCTCATCAGACAACATTAGCCTCGTCTACGGAGAGGAAGAGACAGGAAAAACAACGTTTGCACTTCAGTGCGCCGCAAACTGCGCAAGGCAAGGCTTCAAAACTTTATTCATAGATTGCGACAGCACTTTCTATGCAAAGCGACTGTCCCAAATTGCCTCAGAAGGATTTGAGAAGATCGCAGAACAAATAATCCTGACAAGACCAACAGATTTTCGCGAGCAGGCAATGATAATCGATCACCTGTCAGACTATGTGACCAAGACTTTTGGATTGGTAATCGTTGATACGATCACGTCGCTTTATCGTGCGGAGGTTTCAGAATCGCCGGGAAAAGCATTTGAGCTCAACCGTGAACTAAATAGGCAACTGGCTTCCTTGGCACAATTCGTCAAGATCCAGAGGATAGCGATCCTCATGAATAGCCAAGTGCGAACAGCCTTCAAAGAAGAAACTGTGAGCATTGAGCCTGTCGCTGAAAGGGTTCTGAAATTCTGGGCTGACGCAATAATATGGCTGAAACCCACAGAAAATCCACAGATAATTAAAGCGATCCTAGAAAAGTCACCAGGCAAAGCGCAGCCTGCAATGTGCCATTTGAGGATAGAAGAATTAGGGCTACGAGAGTATCATATTCGGTGAGAGATGCAACCATGGGTTTTGGACAATTGATAGTTGATGCAATATTATTTATATTTCCAGCCTACTGCGCAAATGCTATTCCAGTAATAGCTGGCGGAGGGCTTCCAATTGACTTCGGCAAAAAATTTCGCGACGGGCAACCAATTTTTGGGAAGAACAAAACTTGCCGGGGCTTCATTTCAGGTCTGATCGTTGGAACACTTGTTGGGTTCGCTGAGACGATTCTGTTTCAATACCCTCCTCTATTCGGTTTGTTTTTGTCGCTTGGAGCATTATTGGGCGATCTGGTCGGTGCTTTCATAAAGCGGAGACTCGGGTTCGCTCCTGGAAAGTTATTGCCTGTTGTTGATCAAGTAGATTTCATAGTGGGAGCTGTTCTGCTTTCGCTTCCAGTCTCTTTCCCTTCCATGTCTTTGGAGCTTCTTGTGGCCATATTCTTGATAACTCCGCCTATTCATTTAGCCACAAATTTCGCAGCTTACAAACTGGGTTTGAAAAATAATCCTTGGTAGGAGTTTACCCCCTACTCTTAATCTGTATCATTATTTCAAGCAACATGTAAGCCATGAAAAGCAGGATGAACCCCATCATCAGCATCATATAGGCCTGTCTCGGTTTGTATGCGTTTTTCGTGCTCTGATATATTATAACAAGGCCGCCCATTCCTAATGAGAATAATGTCATGGCTATGACGCTGTCGGCGATAAACTGCTCTGAAAGACCTCTAGGGTCAACCAAGTAAATCTGGCTATTGTAATAAATGGCTGGAAAAGGTCTCATTATAAGGTCATACAAGCCTCCGCCGAACAAGAACACTGCAATACCCATCGCTGCAATGGCCAGCATCAGTGTGGAAGGCTTCGCGGTTGAGATTTTACGGTAGAGTTTGTTGAGTGAGAATGGCACTGAAGAGATTTTCTGTTTTACCTTGCGTGACATGTTATTATTCCTCATTTCGAGTTAGATGTTGAGCCACTTCTTTGGCCCATTCTCCTGTTAATGGATTCTCTGCAATCTTGCTTAAATACTCTTTCCAAGTGATTTCCAGAGCTTTGCTCCATTCGCTGTACGTTTTCATAACGTTTTCGTAGGCTTTGCCATGCGATTTGCAGTATCCGTTTTCAACTGCTTCTTTATCGCATATTTTGCACTTTAACATGTTTATCCCTCTCTTCTTTGGATGGGCACTTCAGGTTTAAGCACGTGGTCCATGGGCGTCTTCCTTTTATTCTAAGCTGAATCATGGGCCATCCGCATCTGGAGCATGTTCTGGCGAGCGGTTTTACGGTGCCTTTCTGCGGAAGAGGAAATGACGTCTTGCATTGGTTTTTGAAGAAGTTTGTGCAGCCTGCGAAGCGTTTGCCCGTTTTCCTAGAGTAGAGTATTACGAGTTTGCCAGTTTTGCAGTTGAGACATGTGCCTATTGTTCTTTCTTCTGTTCTTGTCTTTCTTAACGCTTCAGTTAAAATCTCGCCTATGGCTTGCTCATTCTGTTTAAGCTGTTCCAACACTGGTTTCAGAGTCTCGATCGTGCTTGCTAGTAAATCTTCTCGTTTGCCGCTATGCGTCTGGATATCGCTCATTCTTTGCTCAAGTTCTTTTGTGAACGCTACTGAAACTATGGTCGAGCAGTATTTTTCGAGAACTTCCAGAATCTCATATCCCAAATCTGTGACATTGATTCTTTCGTCCTGAATGTATCTCCTGTCGTACAATGTTTGTATGATGTCTGCTCTTGTTGCCTTCGTCCCTATGTTTGCGGTTTCCATTTTCTTGAGAAGACTGCTTGGATTGTGCTTGGGCAGCGGGTTCGTGAATTTCTCATCCGCTTTGACGCTTTTTGCTGTGATAATCTGTCCCTCTGTCAACGATGGAAGAGTAGTTTCTTGATCTTTCGCATAGGACTCGTAATAATGTAGCCAGCCCATTTTCAAAACGTGCATTCCTTTTAGATAGAAATTCTTGTCACCGATTTTTATTGTGATCTTTACGCTTTGTTTTGTTGCTGATTCGGCAAAGGCAGCCATGAACCTGCGAACTACTAGGTCTAGAATATTTTTCTCGTAGCGGTCTAGCTCTCTTTGTGGCAGTTTGCCTGTCGGATAGATAGCTGGGTGTGCTGGGTCGTCTTTGCTTCCTTGGGTGGGCTTGAGTGTTGGCTGTGTGAGAAGGTCTTGGGCAAGTTTGCGGTATTCTGGGATTGCGCTGAGGTCTTTGAGTATTGTCTTGTAGTTTATTGTTGGTGGAAGTTTTTGGCTGCTTGTTCTTGGATAGGAGATGAGAGCATCCAAATACAGTCGCTGGGCAATGGTTGCGGTGCGTTTCGGCATGTATCCGAACAGGCGGTAAGCTTCGCTTTGCAGAAGACCCAAATCAAACGGCACAGGTGGTAGCTGCCGAAATTGTTTTGTTTCGACTTCATCAACTTGCCCGTTCTTTCCTATACATGCGTTCTGAACTTCCTGTGCCTCTTTCCTAGTTTCTATTTTCTCTTTTTCATATTGTGCTTCAAAGATTTGCTCATCCATTTCGATGTGTGCTCTTATCCGCCAATAGGGCGTGGGCACGAAACTTTTGATGCGTCTTTCTCTTTCAGCTATGAACTTTAGGGCTGGCCCTTGTACTCGGCCAGTGCTCAGCGTGGCGTATTTTCCACTGTATTTTTTTGCGGCCGTCGTGAGCGCACGTGAGAGATTTATACCATATAGCCAGTCAACTTCATGTCTAGCAAGTCCCGCTTCGATGAGTGCAAAATCCAAATGCGGCAGAAGAGTGTTGTACGATTTTTCAAGTTCCTCTTTCGTGAGCGTTGAATACTTCATCCGTTTTGCTTCTCGCTCTTTGCCGCCGCATGTGTACTTGAGAATGTTGTAGCCAATTATGCTTCCTTCTATGTCATAATCACATGCGTCAATAAACTCGTCTGCATTCTGCGCTAGCTTCGAAATGGCTTCAAGCCAAGCTCTGATCTGATGTGCATTTTTTTCCGCTAGATGCCTTGGAACCCATCTATAGTTAAATGTAGGATACTGGCTTCTCTCGTTCTTCTCTGGCGCCACAGTGTAAAGATGCCCCAAGGCCGGAACAACAACGATTTCTCTTTCCCTTCTAGCCACATAGTACGGCATTCGATTCTCTGTCAATCTCTGAGGCTTTTCCTCTACATCTAGAGCTAAGGCTATTCTTCGAGCAGCATCCGGTTTTTCAGTAATAACAAACGTATGTTTCTCCAAATCCGACGGCCTGAGCTAACAGTCTCTAAACTCACAAATGGCATCATTTCTCATATATGCTTTAGATTATGTATCAAGGCTTGCACTTTTCGACATTCCCCCCTCTACAGTACACCCCCAACGAAAAGGTGAAAAGGTATGGTGTTTTGCCTAGCAACCGTTTGGCTTTCGCCAAACTCCCAACAATCCGAGCAAAGGCTGTTTACAAAGACTCACCCTGTCACATATGCTCGCTGACTTGTCTAGTTTACAGCTACTTTGCCTTGACCATAGTGAAACTCTTATTAGAAGATTCTTCCAGATTAAAGGTTGGGTAGGGAGAACGATGGTCTTGGTAACTGGTTTGCAGTCAGTATATAAGCAAATTGACTCGGTTTTTACTGATAAGGCAAGCAATTTCTATTTACAAATCCCCTCAGATTTGCTTTCTGAACCTTACGACCTATTAGACGGAGATGTGGTTAGAGGAGAGGTTTCGAGATTGGTTGATTTCGGCTTCGAACGAAACGAGTTCATTGACATGCCTATAACTCTCATTCTACGGAGATCAACTGCTTTCGACCATCTTTACATTTCAAAGAAAGAATGGCAGACCCAGTTCAGAGATCGCGGTCTAGTCCGCCCCACTTACCAACTCAACCTAAGGCTCATAGACGTAGTCAAAGCCGATGGAAAAAGCATTAGGCTCTACCCCGAAACCACAGTGGGGCCTGTCTCTTAATGAGTCAGACAGATAAAGTCTTAATAGAAATCCAAAAAAATAGAATTGAGGAAGCGCATCTTTTCTCCAACTTTGACAAATACTATAATATAAAAGACAATGTAAAAGCCAGCGAATTCATTTGGGGATCAATCAGCAAAATTGCATATCTACTAGGTCTTCTATTTGGACAGAAGCTCGGGAAGCATAAAGATCTTATAGCCTTTTTGCGAAACCTTGCTAGACAAGAAAACCGACTTGAAATCATCGATTGGATAAATGCGGCTGAATCTCTTCATTCGAATTTCTACCATAACTGGATGGAAAATGAAGTGTTTGTAGAATACATCCAGAAAGTAGTTCGTCTCAGAATGTGGCTCTTGGAGATTTTCGAGAGAAAGCTAGAGGAAACCTATCGTGTCCGTAGCATTTCGTAAGGCGGATGTCTGCAGAACAGCATTTATATGTAAGGACGTTTTTACCTGTAATGGGTATATCATATACTACTAAAAGCTGACTATTAATACGGACTTCGGGAGACATCTCCAGCTGGTGGGGATCCAAATCCCACATCGCACTATCGGCAAATAGGTTGCGCGCGGCGAGAACGTTTTGTTTGAAGATTTGGATAGCGCTTGCGTGCTTCTTGAGAAAGAATTGAGAAGGTTGAGTCAACATGATTCCGATCAAATATCGACTTGTTTTCGAACAAAGTCTACCATTTTCTCTGCCCAAAGTTCCAGATATTCTTCTCCTTTGCCAACTTCTGCTTTGCGGGGATCTCCAAGTACACCATTCTTCGTTAGAGCCCTTATGCCTTGACTCCACACAAGATCTATCTTGTCTTCGACACTTCCCATGAAACCTTCTTCGGCATGCTCCATATCGACCAGGTCTTTGCGTATAGCCAGAACCATTGATGTTTCGGATTCACCTGCGTGAGCTCCTGACTCATTCGCTGAA
>JBGPAV010000050.1:0-7592 GCA_041480925.1 Bathyarchaeia archaeon
AAGAGCGATATGCTTTCTTTCTGTATAGATGCGCCAAGGCATTATGAGGTAGCCAGTAAAACGTCGAGGAAGCTGAAGATGAGCTTTCCTAAGCCGAAGGAGATTATTGTTGCTGGCATGGGCGGTTCGGCTATTGGCGGCGAACTGTTGAAAGATTGGGCTAGAGACAAGATAGCTGTGCCCATTGAAGTGTGCAGAGACTACTCGTTGCCAGCTTATGCAGACGAGAGCACACTCGTTTTTGTGGTGAGTTATTCAGGCGAGACTGAGGAGTCATTGAGCGTTTTTCTAGACGCTGTTAAGCGAGGCTGCAAGATCATTTCCCTAAGCTCCGGCGGAAAACTGCAGGAATTTGCTGAGAAACTAGACGTACCTCACATTCCTGTTTCGAAGGGCATGGCTCCCCGTGCCACACTACCATATCTGTTCATGCCATTGCCGTCAATTCTGGAGAGCATCGGTCTAGTTTCAAATGTTGATTCGGAGATCTCTGAGACGATAAAGGTTCTGAAGCAGGTTAGCATTGAAAACTCGCCTGCAAAGCCAGCGAACAGCAATTTCTCCAAGTCATTGGCTTCTGCAGTATGCGGCTCAGTTCCTGTTGTCTACGGTTTCGGCTTTTATCGTGCTGTGGCTCAACGTTTCAAAACACAGTTTAATGAGAACAGCAAGATTCCCGCAAAGTGGGAATTTTTCCCAGAACTAAACCACAACGAGATCGTAGGCTGGGAAGGCATCAGCGATCAAGCGAAGCTATTTTCGATAATTCTTGTACGAGATGCTCATGAGCCTGTTGAGCTACGGACAAGAATTGAAACAACGAAAGAGTTGATGCGAGAAGAGTCTTTAAAGATCTATGAAGTCTACGGCAAAGGTAAGAGTATGCTTGCAAGAATGTGCTCAGTTATCTGTCTTGGCGATTTTACAAGCGTCTATCTTGCAGTTCTGCGTGGTGTTGATCCTACGCCTGTGAGAACAATAAATGTGCTTAAAGAAAGATTGGCAAAGAGCGGAACTAAAGATCGCATCGTCAAAAAATTGGAGAATATTGCTGGAAGATAGGCTTTATTGGCTTATGAAGTCAGTGAACATTTTTTCTGCCGTTTCAAGCGGAACCTGCTTTGGTGGATGCTTGAAGGCGTATGCGCATATCTGCTGTATTGCGCCTTTCTGTTTTCGGTCCTTGGCGATTTTTGCGGCTCTTATCACGTCAAGGAGCACGGAGCCTGCGTTTGGCGCGTCGATGGTTGAGAGTTTGAGGTCTATTTGCATGGGTACGTTGCAGAAGTGTATTCCTTTGATCCAGAAGTAGCTGTCTCGTCTGTTCTGGAGGAAGTCCACATAGTCTGTTGAACCAGCTACAACTTCAGCCTTGTAAGGAAGCGCGGATTCGACGGATTCTGTTTTCACGGTGCGTTTGATGTCTTTCGTGCGATCCAGAGTGTCGAGTGATTCTGCTCCACCGCCTACATCCAATTGGTAAGTCTGGGTTATGCGGACGCCATTCATGGACAGCAGTCGCAACAGTGTTTTGTGCAATGTTGTGGCACCTACTTGGTCAATCAAATCGTCGCCGGCAAGTGGAAGTCCAGCTTTCTCAAATCGTCCAGCCCATGATTCGTTGCTGGCAATGAATGTGGGTGTCGCATTTATGAAAGCACAACCTGCTGTCAAGGTTTGCTCTGCATAATGTTGCGAGGCTTTAATGGCTCCGCTCGGAAGCAGGTTCACGACTATTTCCGCGTCACTTTCCTTCAATATCTTTGCAACATTTTCCTCTGGTTTGTTGCTTACTTCGATTATGTGCCGTGTGTATTCGCCTATGCCGTCAAGAACCGGACCCTTGCGAACTGTCACACCAAGAGATGGAACGTCAGCCAACTTTGGCGTATTATTGGGATGGGCAAAGATTGCTTCAGACACGTCTTTTCCAATTTTTCTGACGCCAACATCAAAGGCTGCTACAATCTCAATGTCCTTTGGATGAAAACCGCCTAAGATCAAATGGCGGAGTCCAACACTCTCTTCTACTCTTTTACAGTTGCTATAGTATCTTAACCCTTGAACCAGTGCCGAGGCACAGTTTCCAACCCCTATAAGAGCCGTTTTGATCTTTGACAAATGCTGCACCCTGTAGACTTTCCTCTATTTCTACAGAGTTCTTAATAAAATACTACGCTCATAATGATCGTTTCCAATGGCTACATCATCTTATGCCTCTTACCCTTTTCTCTAGGAGCGTCAATCACCCAAAATAGAAAGGTTGGCTTTCTCATTTGTCATCGGCATGTTCCCTTTCTTAGTAAGATTAAAGTCTATGATAATCCATTCAAAACAGTAGGTTGAGAGCAGAATGTCCAGTAAGCCAAAAACTTTCGATAAACTCACACTCATAAACGAGTTAGCCCGTCGCCGAGGCTTCTTCTGGCAGTCATATGAAATATATGGTGGAGCAAGCGGTTTCGTCACCTATGGCTTGTTGGGTGCAAAACTTAAACAAAATATCGAAAACAAACTCCGCGACTTGTTCGTGAACAGACTTGGCATTCTAGAAATCGAGTCTCCAATTATCACGCCTGCTACAGTTTTTGCAGCTTCAGGCCACATCGACCACTTCAAAGAACCAATGGTTGAATGCCAAAAATGCAAGAAGAACTTCCGCGCCGACCACTTGCTCCGGGAATGCACCCAGATGAGCGAAGCAGAAGCAGAAAAACTGTCCCTGACGGAACTGAAGGAACAGATTGACAAAAACGAAATTCATTGTCCCGACTGCGGCGGCATATTTGGGGAACCTAAGCAATTTCTCACGATGTTCAAAACCACAATCGGGCCATATTCGGAAGCCACAGGTTATGGCAGGCCTGAAGCAGCGCAGGGCATATTCGTGGAATTTAACCGTCTATATGGAATGGCGCGCGAGAAACTTCCATTCGGCGTCCTTCAGATAGGCCATGCCCAAAGGAACGAAATCTCGCCCAGACAAGGATTAATGAGGTTGAGAGAATTCACCATAGCCGATCTGGAATTTTTCTTTGACCCTGAAGAAGAGAACTGCTACCGGTTGAAAGAGATAGAAAACGAAAAACTACAATTTCTCTTGGCCGAAACGAGACAAAAAGATTCAGAAGAACTAACCGAATTAACCATCAAAGAAGCCTTAGAAAAAGGAGTAGTCAAGAAACGATGGTTAGCCTTCTTCATGGTTATGGCTAAGAAACTGCTCATGGATTTAGGTGTCCCCGCTGAAAAGCAACGCTTCATTGAGAAGCTTCCGTGGGAAAGAGCCCACTACTCACAGCAGACATTCGACCAGGAAGTCGTGCTTGAACGATGGGGTTGGACTGAAGCTTCTGGACACGCCTATAGGACAGATTATGACCTCAAAGGACACATGGATTCAAGCGGAACAGACATGACCGTTTTCAAGGAATATGAGAAGCCAATCGAAAAAGAGCAGATAGCAGTAAAGCCCATAATGGCGAAACTAGGTCCTGTTTTCAAAGGCGAAGCGGGGAAAATTGCAGAGTTGCTCTCTAAAACAGATCCTGTGGAAGTCGAAGCTTCCGTCAAAAAGAACGGTCACTATATGCTCGGTAAATACAGGATTCTGGCTGAGCATGTGGATATTTCTCGTCAGAAGACAGTGGAACGTGGCAGGCGCTTCATTCCGCATGTTATCGAACCCAGTTTCGGCATAGACCGACTCTTCCATGTGGCTCTGGAGTATGCTTATCAAACCAAAGAGGATCGCACACTGCTAGGTTTTCCACCGGATATTGCTCCAATGCAGATAGGGGTCTATCCTCTTGTAAGCAAGGACGGCTTGTCTGAAAAAGCATTGGAGCTGCAAAGAATGCTGGTGAATGAAGGTTTTGTAGCGGAGTACGATGAGGCAGGCTCCATCGGTAGGCGATATGCGCGAGCAGATGAAATCGGTGTACCATTGGGCATAACCGTGGACTATGATACATTCAAAACTGACACTGTTACTATCCGAGACCGCGACTCATGGAAACAAGTCAGAACCAAGATCAAAGACCTGCCTGAACTCATGCACAAGTATTTGAAGCGCAAAATCGGTTTCGAAGAACTTGGCACACTCGTTGAAGGCTAAAAACCTGACGTTAGCTTTTTTAACACAAAAGCCTATGATATGCTGCAAATAGTAGCCCATTTTTGCGGGCGGGAAATATATTGGTCTTACCAGCAGAAACCGAAGAACGAGTGAAGCGAAGAGCACTAAGCGTCTGTCAGGAACATCTACGAAAAGTGCTAGATTTGACGAGAAAAGTTCCACAGATCATGGATTACTTCAGCCGAGGCGACAAAGAAAAAGCCAGGCAGTTCTTCAGCGAAATCAAAGCTGGTGAAGAAGAAGTTGACAAAGCCCGCAGACTTGTATCACAAGAGCTGGCCGAAATAGGCGCCATACTAATCAGTCGAGAAGACTTTCTCAGGTTTACGAATCTAACTAGCGAGATTGCAGACTTTTCTGAAGGCATAGCCTTCCGTATTGTCGAGATAATGGAACACAATTGGAACGTGTCAAGCGACATCAAAAAAGACTTGCTCAAACTGTCAGAAGCCGTGTTTGACACAGTGCTCAGGCTCAGGGAAACGATGATGGTTCTCGCCTACGGCCCAGGAAAAGCAATGGAGAAAGCCAAAGACGTTGAAATCGCCGAACGCGTGGTAGATGAAATCTACAGAGACCTTGAAATAAAACTTCTCAGTAGCAAGCTCGACTTCCCAGCCATGATCCTGCTCAGAGATGTACTGCAATTGTTGGAGGATTCGGCTGACAAGGCTGAAGACGCGGCTGACGCTGCACGGATACTTTCTCTCATAATGTAAAAGGCGAAAAAAGCCGATGCCCAAGAAGGTCGCAGTTGAATTCGTTGAAAACTTTTTGGTAGTCTGGAATCCGCAAGAAGGCTCAGAACTGTACAAGCAAGGTTACTACGGCAAGCCTCTTGGAATAGCTAAACCAAAAACTCCCGAATTCAATGTTCCGTTGATCTTGGACTTAATGGAAGGACTGTACCTGACGGAAAAGGGCACAATAACAGTTCATGAAGGCCCGGACAAGAAGAAAGTAACTCTCAAAAAGCTAAAACAGATGGCGAAACAGCTCTACGAAGAATTTGACGAGAAATACGCTGTATACCACGATCTACGCGGCAGAGGGTTAGTTGTTACGCCTGGCATAAAATTTGGCTGCGATTTTGCTGTCTATAAGCACGGTCCAGGTGTTGAACATGCGCCGTATATGGTCTCAGTTAAGAAAGCCAAATCCGTGGTGACTGCCACAGAAATAGTGAAAGCTGGAAGACTGGCGACAACCGTGAGGAAGAGGTTCATAATAGCTGTGCCAGATTTGGAGAAGGAAAAAATAAAGTATGTGATATTCAAGTGGTTCAAAGCTTAACTTTTCTGTTTTCTTCTGATCTCTGATGTGTTGTTGTGGTTTATTCTGAGCCGAGCATTACTGTTTGGTTCTCAAATTCCCCTCTTACATATTGATGCGGGTATACCTTTGTTGCTTTGAGTCTGCAGCCTTCGGACAAGACCACGTCGTCTGCAATAACTGAAACGCCGCTGATCTTTGTTTGTTTCTTCGGGTTTGACAGCATTGTGACGTGTCTGCCGATTATGCTTTCATTTATCCTCGCTTTCTCTCCTACGATTACTCTGTCCATAATGGCCGAGTTCTCTACTACCGCATCTTTGCCTATCTGCGTGTAGTTGTCGATGCACGAGTTGACAATTCTAACTCCATTGCCTATCTTGCAGTGTCTTCCTATGAGGACAGCGCCCTCAACCTGTATCTTTCCCTGCTTAATTTTTCTGATAATCTCTTTTCGGCTTTTCATGGACTCTGAGCTTTCACCCTGAACCCAGACTTTCTGATCCTCACTAAGTCTTCCGCCGAAGTCAGTGAGCGAAGTGAAACGTCCGTTAAGCATATCCCGCATGGCTTCTAGATAATGCTTCGGCGTGCCCACATCGTACCAGCTTCCCCTAAGTGTATATCCATACACGGGTCTTCCTGTCCTGATGAGGTACGGAATAAAGTCGAAGCCGAAGTCCAGTCGATGGGTTTCTTTGATCATGTCTTTGACTCCCTTCTCCTTGAATATCTTCCTTATTTCAGGTGAAACCATATACAAGCCTGTGTTGGCAAGGTTTGATGGGGCTTCTTTCGGTGAAGGTTTCTCGACGAATCGTGCGATGCGCTTCTCCTGACTTATGTCCGCGATGCCGTAGCCCTCAACGTTGTCAACCTCCCTCAGAGCAATAGTCATCACTGCTCCTTTCTTTTCGTGAAAGTCAACGATTTCTTTTACATTTACGTCAAAAATGTTGTCGCCTTGAACGGCAAAAACTGGGTCTTCAACATCGTAGTAATCCATGCTTATTCTTGCAGAGTCTGCGCTTCCTAGGTCGTCTACGTTTGGCTGATATTTCACGTGAACCCGCGGCTTTATGTCGTAGCGTGCAGAAAAGCCGTAGCCAGATTCGAAATAGTCGTGTAGGTCACGATAGTTCGTGTATCCTTTCACTCCGAAGATGAAGTTTCGGATGCCTTGACGCGCAAGCGATAACAGTGAAAACTCTATCATGGGCCTATTCATTAGGCGGACGCATGCTTTGCTTGTCTCCGCTGTAAGTGGAAGCAGACGCTTCGCTTTCCCTCCGACAGGGATTATAACTCGTAATCGTTCAGGTGAATTTTTCGCATTCAAAAAGCTGTCACCAGACCACTTTTTACTGAAGTATTCAAATCAAGCGTATTAAACTTTCGAACAATAAACGCGAGTTTTATAACCAACTCTAGTGAAAGCCTTATTCAACCACGTAGAGTTTGAATGGTTATGAGTAGACTCAGCGGCTTCGTACGCTTAATGCGCCCCTTGAACTGTGCAATGATGGGGTTTGCCGTCATAATAGGTGCTGCCCTCGCAAGCCTGAAGGACATGAACGCTCTGTGGCTCAACCTTGTTTATGGCTTCATAACAGGCTTCACGCTCACTGCGGCTTCGATGGCCATAAACGACTACTACGACCGACAGATTGACGTAGTCAATGAACCGAACCGCCCAATACCAAGTGGCCAAGTCAAACCTCGAGAGGCTTTAGTGTTTGCGTTAGTTTTGACCTCGACTGGTTTCTTGTCTGCCTATCTGACAAGCTTGTTCTGCCTTCTGGTGTCCGTGATTGCTTGGCTTATCTTCACAACTTATACTACGGCTGGGAAGCGAAGCGGGCTGCCTGGCAACTTTCTTGTCAGTAGCTGTGTAGCCATACCGTTTATCTATGGAAGTGTCGCGATTACAGACGCGATTCAGACAAATGTACTTCTCTTTGCGTCAATGGCTTTTCTTTCCAACACTGGCAGAGAAGTTACTAAGGGAATCGTGGATGTTCAAGGCGACAGAGTGCAGAATGTGAAGACTTTAGCGGTTCGTTATGGTGAGAAGACTGCGGCTGTGACCGCTGTTGTTTTTTATTTTTGCGCGGTTCTCCTGAGTCTGTTGCCTTGGTTTTGGGGGTTGGTCTCTTTCTGGTTTCTTCCCTTTGTAGTTGTA
>JBGPAV010000051.1:0-7291 GCA_041480925.1 Bathyarchaeia archaeon
CTCTTCCAGTTTCTGCCGTGTCAACAGCGTATCCTTTTTCCTGCAGTATCGTCGCTACAACTTTTCTTATGCTTTCGTCATCATCGACAATAAGGATTCGGGCACGTTCACCCAAACAGTTCCACCTCCTTCTACTTTGGGTTTGATGGGAACAGTTATCGTGAATGTTGTTCCTTTGCCGCATGTGCTGGCTACTGAAATTGATCCGTCATGAGCTTCTATGATGCGTTTACAAATGGGCAGGCCAAAGCCCATGCCTTTCGCTTTAGTTGTAAACAGAGGAGACCAAAGCCTCTTCAAGACCTCGTCAGTCATGCCTGCTCCTGTGTCAGCGAATATCATGCCCAATTCCCCGGATTTTTCTATGCTCTCTATCCGCAAGGTTCCGCCTTTGGGCATTGCGTCAATGGCGTTCTTGATCAGGTTGACAAAGACACGATTCATTTTTCCAACATCAGCCGTGATCTTCGGCTCAGTTTTTGTCGCATCTACAAGTTTGACATTGCGCGGAATCCTAACAAGCTGTAACGCTCCTTTCACGATTGACTTTGGTGTAGTTTCTTTCAGTTCCAAGTGAATTTCTCTAGAGTAGTCGAGGAGGTCGTTTACGATTTTGTTCGAGTATTCAACGTCTCTTTCAATGATTTCCAGCATTTCGCGGGATTTTTCATCAATTTTTGAGCCCAATTTCATCTTCAAATAGTATGTAGCGCCAGTTATTCCTGTCAATGGGTTACGCAGATCATGACCGACCATTGCGGAAATTTCGCCAATAGCAGCCAGTCTTTCCGCGTTAAGCAGTTTCTTCTGTGCCACTACAAGCTCCTTTGTTCTTTGCTCAACTTTCACTTCAAGCTGATCTGCATAGTCTCTGACTTGATTTTTCGCGTCTTTCAGCTGTTGAATGAGCTGCGCGTTTTCCACAGCTACAGCGGCTTGATGTATGAAAAGCTCCAGTGGCGCCAGAGATTCTTTGGTCGGACGCTTACCATCCACAGGGTCATCAATGCTCAATACGCCGACAACTCGTCCGTCAGCTAATCTCAAAGGAGCATAGAGTAGATCGTCAGGATTCCAGTCCACCATTTCCTCTGGTTTAAGGTGGCTTGACACTGTGCCCTGACTGAATTTTTTCCTGACAAACGGATCGCTCCATGGAAGATAGAAAAACTCGCCGATTTTGAAGCGCTCAAAATCCCGTCCTAAACGCTCACGCCAGACCTGTCCAGGCATTCGGTTATCCCACAGAAACGCTTTTTCCTGCTTAGACAAGCCGGCGGTCACCAAGTCTTCAGACTTAGCCACTTCCATGTCTGCGTCTCTAAATGCTCGGATAACGACTCTCCGCCATCCTAACTCGGTAATGGCTTCAGCGATCTTTTCGAGTCTGTCTCGCACATCCATGTAGCGTATCATTTCAGCAGAGCTTCTCATCAGAGATGCTAGCTGGTTTGATCGTTTTTCGATCTCTGTTCTCTTCTCAATGTTGCTGATCGCCGTGGCGGCATGAGAAGCCAAGATTTGCAGTAGCATTGCGTCTTGTTCATTGAATGCTGCTAGTTTGTTGCTCTCAACATCTAGAACTCCTAATACTCTGTCTTCTGCAAGAACTGGAATGGCAATTTCTGATCTAATTCTTGGAGCGCCTACAACATAATCAGGATTCTTTTTTACGTCTGGAACGATTATTGGTTTTCGCAAGTTGGCGGTTTTAACCGTTATCCCTTTCTTCGAACCGTCGAGTGGCAATATTAAGTCTGGTTCGTGGTATCCTCGTTGACTTCCCACTCTTAGAGCAGTCTTGTCCACGATCATGAACGCCGCGTTCTCGAAGCCCAACATCTTTTCCATAGCATCTAGAGCAAGTTCGTGAACTTTGTGAAGGTTATGTGCTGAGTTGAGTTTGCTGCTGAAGAAGTTCAGTGCAGAAAGCCTTTCTTCGATTATCTTTCTTTCTGTGATATCTGTTAGCGTTCCTTCATACAGCAAAACTTTGCCTTGATTGTCACGAACCACGTGAGCATTTTCTAAGACCATTAGCTTCTGGCCATCTTTTCGTTTCAAAACAAGTTCAGCGTTTTGCAAGCTTTCCTTCTTTTCAAGTTCTCGTTGCCATTCCGTCCTGTCTTTCGGATTAGCATATAGGTCCTTAGCTATGTCGACTTTTAGAAGTTTCTTAAGAGAGTTGTATCCCAGCATGTGGACGAGTGTTGGGTTAGCTGTGATTATTTTTCCTTCTGGGGAACTTTGGAAAACTCCATTAGGCATGTTCTCAAAAAGAGCGCGTAACTTGGTTTCGGAAGATCTTAGCTTTTCTTCCATCTCTTTTCTTTTAGTTACCTCTCGTACGATTCCTAGGATTCCGATGGTTTCTTTATGAGTGACGCATGGAATCACCGTCACTTCAAGTTGATGTGCCTTATGCGTGATTGAAGTGAAGGCAAGTTCAAATCGAGCGGATTTTCCCTTGACAGCATTCTTGATAGCTTGAACTGTATTTGACCAGATTTCAGGCGAAATGATTTCTTTGAGAGGCTTTCCGATCAGATTTTTTTTCTTAAAACCGCTCGCTTCTATCGCTCGACGGTTGACTGCGACTATTTTTGCGTTCATGTTCAAAAGAAAGCTGGGATCTTCTGCATTTTCGAATAGGTTTTCAAATGAACGCACAAGGAACGCATCGTCCGAAGATATACGTGATTTCATAGAGTTATTTCGTCGCATTCAGTTGCCTCCACGGATATTTTCTCAGATTCCATTGTTCCCACAAGATTCTTTTTGAACGCAGCTATGTAATCGTTAAATGTGACATCTTTTGAAGGCCGCGAAGAGGATTCCTGTCCTATTTTCTCATCGAGTTTTCGCATGATCAGAACCTCAACGAAATTTGCTCCGACGCCGAAAATTTTTTCAATTGCTGCAACAAAGGCCTCTATTTTCTGGGGAATCTGTTCTTTTTTGATGTTGAAGCTTTTGTCAAGGTGAAAATAGATTGCTTGTTTCGAGGAGTCGCCTAGTGAAGATAGACCTTCATCCACTGCTTGAATTAAGAGTCGTTCAAGCTTCTGCACTCGCATGGTTTCTCCTCTTAGACAGACTGCCCTACGGTTTTGGGAAATGTCTACGCTGGAAATGAATAAAGCAGTTATGAAGCTCTAATTTAGATTAGAAGTCGGAATCCAACACAATAACAAGACGTTGGATTTTGCCATCGCAGGAATAACGGAGGTCTGTAAGGCCTGATGTTCAACTATGGAATCTTAGCTTCATGTTTTTGGCCCATGACTAGTCCATTGTGGCACGCGTGCGTTTGGAATAGAGTCTGCTTTCGGAAGGTACGGTTTTATGTCGATTATGGGCGAGTCTTTGTCTGCGTCGAGCCCTTTGACTGTCAATATACACTCGTCAACGCTTAGGAGTTCTACGACGCATAAGCCTATCGGGTTTGGGCGCGAGGGGCTTCTGCAGGCGAAAACTCCGGTTTCCACGTTTCGCGCGTGTCTCTTTGGGAAGACAAGCAGAGTCTGTCTTTCTTTTTCGTTGCCTCTCAGATGAAGCCAGTAAAGAATGATCGCATGCGAATATTCCGAGATTCCCTTGAGTCCCGCGCAGTATTCAGGATAGATGCGTATCTGAGCCTCGTCTTCTCCTTCTTTTTCCACTGTTCCAATGAAATGGATTTCTGTCTTTGATTCTTTCCTCTGCATTCTTGGCCCACATCCGTAATAGAACCTATTTTCTATTTAGCATTCTTCAGTTTTTCTGAAAAATAATGTACAGCCAATGTGTTCAGTGTTGGTTTTGCCGTGGATTGCTGATTCAGATGGCTGATTCATAAGTGTTTTAATGTTTGACGGTAAAGTTGCTGTTGCAGGGTGGAATGCGTTGAACGAGCATATGCTTCAAGCATGCAAAGAATTGATTGACGATGCAAAGATGGGCTGTGCAGATTTGGTTTTTAAGGAGGTTTGCCTTGAAATTTTGTGCAGGGCAAACCACGTTCTGTCGCAGAAACAGTTCAAGCAACTGGTTGCTTATGCTTCTGAGCGAATGAAAGAAAGTGTTCCGTTCGAAATGCAACATGAATTGGCGATGAACCGTTAGAACATGCTTTAACTACGCGTAAAATAAGCCCCTAGCGGAATTGAAGTTCACAGGTGCCAGCCATCCAAAGTCGTTCAACAGCAATCCACCCTGTCTAATCTATTCTCAACTCAATTTGCAATGAATTAAGCGAAGCGTCAACACAATTATGAAAATTAGCTTAGTTTGTATCCAATTTTGCGCAAGAAATCTTTTCTCGCTTTGGCGTCTTCTTGGTTTTCTATGCCTTTGCTTTTGAATCCGTCGATTACGCCGATTATTCCTCTTCCCTGATCAGTTTCGGCGACAAGGATTTCCAACGGGTTTGCGGTGGCAGCATATATTGTACATGTTTCTGGAGCCTTTTTGATCTTGTCTAAGACGTTTATTGGGTAGGCGTTTTTGAGTAAGATTATGAAGCTGTGGCCGCATGCGATTTCGAAGGCTTTTTCTGCGGCAGTTTTTCTGAGTTCTTCGTCGTTTCCTTCGTGTCTCACTAGGCATGGGCCTGAGCTTTCACAGAAGCCTATTCCGAATTTTATGTTTGGCACTGAGTTGACTAGGGCTTCGTAGAGGTCTTCTACGGTTTTTATGAAGTGTGCCATGCCGACTATTGTGTTGCAGTCTTTTGGCGGTTCGATCTTGACTACTTTGAACTCTAACATGGTTGAAAGCCAATTCACGACTATTGGCTGTTCTGCTCTTAAAACTTAGGCATCTCTTGGCTTTCGTCTAGCAACTGTCAGTGCGAACACTATCGTTCCAGCGGCAACGATTATTGAGGAAATGTAAAAAATGTTGACGTATGCAACAGAACGCGGAACTGCAAATCTTGTGACCTGCAAATCCGCGAGCGGCCCACCGACTAGGAGCCCAGCTGGACCCCAGCTTAAAGCAACGACAGCGTTGTATCGGCTGAACAGTCGTCCTCTCTTTTCTTCTGGAAACAGGTCGCCGGCTATTGTGAAGCCAAGGGTCAAGATTATCCACAATGAAACACCACTCAGCCCGTAGACTACAGCCATTGCAGGGACACTGGATGCTAAGCCATACAGCGACGGCGTCAAGACCGCTAGAATTAGGCCGATGAAGAGCACTTTGTTCTTGCCCAATCTGTCAGCGAGCCAACCGCACGTTAGGCTGATTAGCATTCCGCCGATGGTGAAGGCGGTCAGGATGAGGCTCATTTCTTGGCTGGTTGCTTTCAACCCGTCCTGTAGCTGGATGAAGAGTAGGAAAACCTGGTTTACACAGGACGCTCCTATTATGATTATGATGAGTGAAAGCAGGAACCACCGATATGGTTTTTCAGCTTGTGCCGCGGCGGTCTTACCTTGTCCTCTTTCAGACAAGGCGCTTTCTGTTTTAGTGGACATTTTCTCCGCGGATCTCGAAGTTATGAACATTATTGCTGCGCCGACAACGAGCATTGCAATGACTATGTAGAAAATGGTTCCCTGTCTGAAGCCTTCGCCGTTGTTGTAGAGGCTTCCTGCGAAGTTTATTCCTATCATTCTCCCTAGTGAAGCGATGAAGTTGAGAGTGCCGATGGTTTTCGCGCGGGTCTTGGTTGTAGTTGCTTCGGTGAGAAGGGCGGCCCAGCCTACGTCGGACATGGACCAGAAGAACTCAAGAAGCGATAAACCTAGTATCAGGGAGAGACCTGCTTGAAAGTTGGCTTGAGCGTCGAGTAGTGTCTTGTGGATTTGGAAGACGAGAAAGTAGGAGATTGCGGCTATGGATTCGCCGGCGATTATGAGCTTTGTCTTCAGCTTGTATCTGTCGGCTATTCGTCCCCAGAGGAGATTTTGGCCTAGTGCTGATGCCAACGCGTCCAACGTTCCTAGAATGGCGGTGTAGGTTACGGTTTGCATGAGGTCGAAGATGTAGTTTATCATGAAGGTGTAGAATACGCCTCTGCGGACGAAGGACAGGAATTGGAAGAGGCTGAGGTTTGCGAATATGCTAGTGCGCGTTGTCTGTTGCGCTTGTGGTTTTTGCACTTTTGCTCCTTCTGACATGTTTGAAGGCTTGTTAGGCAATTGGCTAGCGTGTGTATAGCGTTTTGCTAGGGTTGTTTGTTTTTGAAGATGAGCCAGTTCTTGTCGTCTCTGAACCTTAGCAGCGTGTAGTCGCCTTTGAGTCTCTCTCCTTTTAGGGTGAACATTATCTTTTTATTGCTTCGGTGTTTGAGCGTGTAAGTGCCTTTGTCCCATATTTCAACGGTTCCTGCGCCATATCCGCCTTCAGGTATTGTTCCTTCAAAGTTTATGTAGTCCAGTTGGTGGTCTTCGACTTCGATTGCGAGTCGTTTGACGCCTGGTTCAGCCGGTGGTTCTTTTGGGATGGCCCAGCTCTTGAGAACATTGTCCATCTCCAGTCTGAAGTCATAGTGTAAGTGTGTTGCCGCGTGTTTCTGAATTACGAATCTCGACGTTGAATTTGCTGTCATGGCCTTTCCTATGTCTGTTTGCTGCTGTCGGTGCGTAAAAGTCTTGGGGAAAGCTGAAGATTGGTCTGTTCTGTCATGATGACAAGTTTTATAAGCAGCCAAATGATGGATTAGTTGCGTCGTGCAAGAACTTGCTTTTTGCACATAGAGTATAAAAGGAGTTGAAATCGCGTATGGCAGATAGAGAGATGCATAAGGCAGTTTGTGCTGAATGTGGAAAAGAATGTGAAGTCCCATTCAAGCCTGACACAAGCAGGCCAATTTACTGCCGAGAATGCTGGGCCAAGAAGAGACCGCCTCAAAGAAGAAGATTCTAGATTAAGCTAACCGCTTTATTCTAACGAGTCATCTTTTCCTTTTTCTCAATTTTATTCAAGGTTATTTTTGCTGGTTGATTTTATGTTCGGCTCATTTTACTAATGGCTGATGAAGACTTTTGCCAAAAATTCATCTTGTTGGGTAATTTTTGAGAGGGATGTCGTGAGAAGATTTGGCAAGCTTTCTTCTCTAGGAGAAAGGAGAAGAAGGAGAGGTGCTTGCCTTTCTCCTCACTCATCATTCTATAGTTCTCATATTTGGTTTATAACTTTTTCTTAAATCGAGTGTTAGTATCATATTACGCATCAATTGATAACGCGCAAGATTATGCCATAGGAGAACGTTTCAAATGAAAAGAACACGGATGAATGGAACAGAAATCTGGCGTGACAGCACGGAAAGTCTTGGCTGTTGCAGCAAGGACAGATTTGAACCGAA
>JBGPAV010000052.1:0-7234 GCA_041480925.1 Bathyarchaeia archaeon
ATCTGAAAACTAGGCCTGCCTTGAAGAGGAGCAAGAAGGTTATGGAGATGTTGGAGCTCATCGAGAAAGACGTAGAGTATTCAAACAAAATCATCACTGATCTGTTGGAATATTCCAGAGAAATACGGCTTGAACTGACCGAAACCAATCCAAAATCAATCATAGAAGAAACGTTGACTATGATCACGATTCCACAGAATGTGCATGTCTTGGATCTGACTCATGACGAGCCAGCTTTTAAAATCGACATGGAAAGAATGAGAAGAGTCTTCTTTAATCTTGTCAGAAACGCCATTGACGCCATGCCAAATGGTGGAGAATTAAAGATTGATTCCAAGGTGTCCGAGACCGATGTATTACTTACTTTTGCCGATACAGGAACAGGAATGACGCGAGAAGTGATGGAGAAAATTTGGGCGCCGTTCTTCACAACGAAAGCCAAGGGAATGGGTTTAGGCTTGTCCATATGCAAGCGTATAGTTGAAGCTCATGGCGGCAAAATATCTGTGGAAAGCACCGTTGGCAAAGGCACAGTCTTCACATTAACAATCCCTATTCAACAAAAAATAGTGGAAGGAGGTGAGAAAATATGGGTAAACTTGCCCGAATCATTGTTGTCGACGACGACGAAAGCATCAGAAAAGTCTTAGCAACAGTATTGGAAGAAAAAGGATACACTGTTGACACCGCTGAAAATGGAAAACAAGCCATAGAGAAAACTGGAAAGAACTTCTACAACTTGGGCCTGTTTGACATAAGGCTCCCAGATATTGAAGGCACAGAACTGTTGGCGAAAGTCAAAGATACAACGCCCAGAATGCGCAAAATCATAGTCACAGGCTACCCGTCACTGCCGAATGCCGTTGAAGCGCTGAACAAGGGCGCAGACGCTTATATACTGAAGCCATTCGACATGGACAAGGTTCTGCAGACAATCAAAGAACAGTTGAAGAATCAGGAAGAAGAAAAGAAGTACGGTCAAGAAAAAGTCACCGAATTCATTGAGACACGTGTCAAAGAACTAGAAGAAGAGAAACCAACAACTCACAAGACACAGCGCTAGAACGCAGCAGTCAAACTGTTTTCTTCAGTTTTGTGAAACGTCTGCAAGGGTCACCAAAATGCGTAGACAGTCCTCTGTTGCCGAAAACATGGCAAGGTTGATAGCAGTATCCAAAAACGGAAAGATAGTTGAGACACTGAACTTTGACCAGCTACTCCTTAGTTCAATTGACGAAGCGCTCACATACAAATCCTTTCCATTCGGCTCCAATGTCATATGACGAACCTGAAGGGACAAGCTGGGGCGACAAGACCATCATGAAAAAGACGTGGAAAGTGCTAAGGTCATAAATGAAGACTATCTGGGAAAGAAGCTCAAGGGGAAGAAATATCGTGAGGTCTTCATAGCTATGGGCAAGGAGTACGCAGCAGCTTTGCCAGACCTATCGCAGTATGGAGTAAATATAGTATTTCCGGCAGGCGGAGGACCGGACCTAAAGCTGAAGCACTCAAAGAATGGTTTAATCCAAGATGAATTCTTGCGATGTAGTATGTTGACTTGTCCTTTTACAAAAAGGCGCTATCTGAAAAGTCTCACTGCACAGTTGCTGCTATTATAGATATGCAGTGTTCAGGAAAGTCTCTCAAAATGTGAGTCTCAAAAACTCGCATGAGGTTTTAACTCCCTAGATCCTCCAGTGGTTTTGTATTGATTGGCACGAAAGCCCGCGGCGATTTCGACAAACTCTTTCAATGTTCCCTTAGCGAATTCCCAAGTTGGAACGCCATATCGCAAACCATTGCACATCGTATCCACATAAATGAAGATGCAGTTTTCGCCATAGCGATATGCTGCCTCATTAGCATATCCAAACTTGGGTCTGTCAAGAATTTTAAAGGGCCATATTTTGCACGCTTTCGGCTTCATGTGCTGCAATCCGCACGCAGACACACTCGGTAAGTCATATAGAAAAGCACATGAACCATCTCCTGCTCTCTTTATGAAAAGCTTGTCTAAACCAGAAACGGTCTGTTCAACGCCGTAGTTTTTTACTATTTTAAGCCATTCGTGAAAGTTTAGGATGACGCTGTACAGTCTGCAGCAGTTACCACACGATGTGCATTTCCAATCTGCTACGTGTCGCCAAGGGACAAAAGGCATCTTTGAGGTCACTTTAGAAATTTATGGACCAATGTTGCTTAATTAATCTACTTGGTGAAAGGTGCAAGTTTGTTCACGATGTCTTTGGGAATCTGCGTCGCCTTCCCAGTTTTCTTGTCTGCTGCCACAAGCACGATGTATCCAGTGGCCAGCAAAAACGTTGTCTCTTTGTTGAATATTTTGAAGCTGTACCTGAGTGATTTTTCCTTCATCTCATCAACAGTCAATTCCACTTCGATGAGATCATTGAACCTTGCAGGCTGCTTATATTGGCAAAAGGCTTCGACTCTGGGAAACCATAGTCCTCTCTCAGATGTGTCTGTGAACGTGAAGCCCAGTTGTCTGTAAAACTCCTCTTCGGCTCTTTCAAAGAATCTAAAATAATTGGAGTAATGTACAACTCCTGCTGCATCGGTTTCTGCCCAAACTATTCTGAAAACTGTCTTAAAGGCTGGTGAAGGCATCAGTCTCACTTGACTCATATTTTCTTGTACAAGTACAAGGTGTGCGAAGGATAGCCTAAAGTTTCATTCTCACAATAGTTTTCAACTTTAATAGGTTTCCAACCGACAATTTCATAGTCATGCGAAACTATCCGAACTCCGCGTTTGAGCTCTGAGTCAAGCTTCGGTCTGACCTTCTCATTTGCACTCGTAGTCAAATACAGGAAAATCACGTCCGCTGAGGTTAGATCCACGTTGAACATGTCTCCGTTGACTATGGTTATTCTGTCCTGAAGACTCAGTTCATAGATCGTGCTCAACGCTTTCTTCGCCAAGTCTTCTCTGAGCTCAACGCCGACTGCCCTTGCCCCGAACTCTTTTGCAGCCATTATCACTGTTCTTCCATCGCCTGAGCCGAGATCGAAAAACACTTCGCCAGCCCTCAATTCGGCCAATCGGAGCATTCGCTGGATGACTTGCGGTGGAGTTGGAACGTATGGCGCAATGTACATGGTTTGGGGCCTCCGTTCAAATTGGATTCCTTTTTTGGTTTAACCAGTGACATTGCTGTTTAAAAGATTTTGCACGTTCTCATGTCACATAGGTAGACTTGTTTTGAACTTGCGCGGTGGGCTTTCTCGCTTCGCCACATTTCATGCAGCTTTGAGCGCACAATTCAAGATATTTCGCTTCATCCTTAGAACCGACTGCTTCAGCTGCTTTGCGGCAGACATCGCTTGGTTCTTGGCAGCCTTCTTCTTTGCACAGCTTTGATATGGAAAGACAGAGTTCTTGCACATCTTTAGGGTCGAGCACGGCTCTGTTCGTGCGAACGAGTAGACAGACCTCTCTTGCTAAAACGCATGTTTTGACGTATCTGATTCTCTCTAGAACCTCGTCTCGAAGTTTTTTTCGACTTATCTCCAAGCTTTTGTTCTCCTTGTAGCAAGCGGTGTGGTGCCTAGGCACTGATTAGTAGACGATCTTTTAAGATTTGTTATTGTTCCAAAATAGCTACCAGAATCTCTTACTGATGGCTTTCCGTTCAGCCTCGAGGACAAGCTCATAGAAACTATCGTTAAGTTTGTGCTCCTTTTCCAAAACGTCAACGATGTCGGATGGCTGAATTTTTCTGGCACACAAAGCTACTGCCGCGGCTTTTCCATGTTTTGCTATTAACTGTGCCGTCTGCGATGCCTGTTTCTGCAGTTTCTCTTCAGTCTGAGTCAGTCTCTCATTCTTCTTTTCAATGAGTGGAAACACTTTCTCTTCTTCAGCCTTGAGCAAACCAATAGTGTTAGAGCCACATCTGGGGCATTTGGGTTTGTCCGGCAAATCTTTGATTCTGATCATTTCAGTGTAGTTCCAGCAGTTTGTGCAAACAAAGCTGCATGTCTCATTGAGCAATCTTGCTTTTGCTGATTCAATGAGCACAGCTCGCATGCGCTCAGGCGGGATCAAGTCGGTCTTCATGCTGATTCGTTCAATTCCAACCCGAGCGATAGGTGTCGCATTTCCTCCAGTGGAGACTCTCTCGATGGTGATTTCGCCCTCGCGCATCTTTCTCAGCACATAGACCAGTCTTTCTGAATCCAAGTCTTTCGCGAACACTTCTTTCAAGGCTTCTTCATAAATCGGCGTGCCTTCAAAGCTTGTTATAAGCTTCTGGAGACTGACGCTGCTAAAGTCGGCCCACTTCTTCAAAGCTCCGAAGCGATGCGCAACATGAATCATGCGTCTCTTGAAAATACCTGTCTTTACCGCGGTTCTGGCCAGAGTATCCTTGATCGTTTGCTCAGGCATGGCTTTCATTTCATCAAACAACGCAACAACTCTTTCAGAGTTCGCGGCACCTATCGTCTGAACGAAAATGCGATAAGCGTCATGTTGAACTACTATGGCAAAACCTAGTTTTTCAGACAGCAATTGCCCGAGGAGCTGAGCCAACGCTCTGTTCGTAAGCAAACCGAAGTTTGCGTGAATCAAAACAAATTCCTCCCAATCTTCAACGATTACTCGAGTCTCAGTGGGAACAGGAAAACCTGTCATCACATGCTCAACTGTCTCAGCCAGAGCACTCGAGATCGCATCTGCATCAGAAGGATACTTCTTGCTTAAGCTTGTGGCGATATCATCCAGTGTAGCTCCTTTCTTTGTCTGTTCTTCCACATAGCGTCTGATCGAGCCCACTTCTTGAGCCACTTCGAAGGGCACAGGAATTTCTTCGCCGATCCAGCTAGGTATGGCTCCTGAAGGGTCGTCAACGGGTTTCACGTGAACCTTGTCTTCGGAGACGTGCATGATCAGCCACGGGCTTCCTCTTATGATGAATTTTGTCCCAGGTTTCCCATATTCTGCCATGAAGGCTTCGTCCAAAACCCCAACCGCAGAGTCACTTGAATCGTCAACTACAAGAAACTGTTTCTCTTCTGGAATCATGGACAGGTTTTCAAAGTAGTACTCGAACAGCGCCTTTGTCTGACGCGGCTTCAGAACCACCTTGTCCTCAAAAGAAACCCAAGCTAACCGCGGAAAACGCTGGTGCATGTACTTCAGGACTTTTTCGATGTCTTCAATTGTCAGGTCTCTGTAAGGGTAGGCGTTCTTGAACAGGTCCAATATCTCCTCGAACAAGAGCTTTCTTTGTTTGAGCAAAAGGCCAGCTATCTGATGAGATAGGACATCGTAAGGCTTGGGCGGAATCTGCACAGGCTCAAGATCTTCAGTTAACGCTTTTTTCGCGACTGCCATAGCTTCTAGAGCGTCGTCTGAGTCTAATGCAAAGATTATGCCCTCAGCTGTTTTTCCTATGCTGTGGCCGCTTCTGCCAACTCGTTGAATAAGCCTCGTGGCCTGTCGCGGGCTCATATACTGGATGACAAGGTCTATTCTTCCGACGTCTATGCCGAGTTCCAGCGAACTTGTGCACACGAGGCCCTTCAACGCACCACTTTTTAACCCCTTTTCTGCGGCTATTCTAGAGGGCTTAGCAAGTGAACCATGATGAATGGAGACAGGATAGTCCAAATCCCAGACCTTGAGTCTGCTTGCTAAAACCTCGGATTCAGCTCGCGTGTTTGTGAACAAGAGCACAGATTTGTGTCTGTTGATGTAGTCTTTGATGATTCTGAGCCGTGCAGCCACTTCGGGATGCGTGTACAGCTGTGCAGCAAGCTGAACATCTGCATCGTCAGGCTTCGGATACACTATCTTCAGATGCATCATTCTGCCAACTGGAACCCGAACGATTTCGACGTCTCTGTTATTTCCAACAAGGAACTGTGCTACTCTTTCAGGGCTACCTATAGTGGCGGACAATCCGATCATCTGAAAGTCTCGGTCCATCATCGCCCTCAGTCTTTCAAGAGCCAAACTTAGTTGAGCTCCGCGCTTGCTGTCGGCCATTTCGTGTACTTCGTCAATGATTACCCAGCGCACTTGCTGCAGATGCTGACGCATGATCCAGCCCGGCAATATTGCTTGAAGCGTCTCTGGAGTGGTTATCAATATGGAAGGAGGGCTTTTTGACTGTCTCATTCTCTCTTTTGTTTCAGTGTCGCCGTGCCTCACTGCCAGTTTGATGTCGAGATTGTTGCACCACCATTCAAGCCTTTCAAGTATGTCACGGTTCAGAGCCCGCAAAGGCGTAATATACAATACTTTGATGCCCGGAGTGCCTTGCTCTCCTTGCAACAGCATACTAAGAACCGGCAAAAAAGCAGCCTCAGTCTTACCTGTGGCAGTAGGCGAAATGAGGAGAACATTCTTTCCCTGAAGAATCAAAGGAATCGTTCTTTCCTGAGGCTCAGTAGGCTTTGGGAACCCTCTCTGCTCTACAAGCCTTCGAACCGGCTTAACTAGAAGATCAAAGACTGTATTCGCGGGTTCTTTCAATTCTATTCAAACCTCAACGTTTTGACAGAGAGTAAGCGCGAAACCAGATGTAAAAGGATTATGGAAACATAACAAACGAAAAAACTTCTGCGTTTAGATGGCCAGAGTGACGTGACGCTATGTGTAGATTGACTTGGCAATGACCTTTGCATGTTTTGATTCTTTAGGTTCAATTTGCATTCCTCATTTTACGATGTTTTGACTGATTCTGTTCATGGATCTAATGGAACTGCCTCATTGATGTATCTTGAAGCAGTCGCTGGTGTGCATATTGGGACTTTTTATGCTTGGATGGACAGCGTTACCGCCAAATCTGACGCTCCATGAACACAAAAACTGGCGAAATGTCTGCCATGATCGCTGTTTAGCGGGTTATGGAAGGCTTTTTAGGTGTTTGACATAAAAATCTCGTTTCTACCCTTATGATTCTTTGACACAAATATGTCTAAACCCAATGTTTGGAAAATGAATTTCTATTCGAAAACAATGGAAAGTTTTTTATTTAGAACCATGAGAAACCTTGGATATTGAGGTACATGGAGGAAGAATAATGGCTAAATGTCCAAAATGCGGAACAATGGTTTCATCGCCAAAGAAGAAATGGACCATGGCCGGACGCCCTGACAAGGCTGGAAAGAGAACTCAGCTGGAAATCGGACTGTTCGACTGTCCAAAGTGCAAGAAGCCCTTCCGAGAAGTGCTCAGCAAGAAGAAGATTTAGACATTCAAAACG